>JAQCFD010000085.1 GCA_027618305.1 Pseudomonadota bacterium | reverse complement strand
ATCTATACGCTGTATGAAGGCGTCGGCTCGGTAGACGCCATCGACACGGCTATGAAACTCGGCACGCACCACCCGATGGGCCCGCTGGAACTGGCCGACTTCATCGGCCTCGACACCTGTCTGGCCGTGATGCAGGTGCTTTACGAAGGACTGGCTGATTCCAAGTACCGCCCGTGTCCTTTGCTGGTGAAATATGTCGAGGCCGGCTGGCTGGGTCGCAAGACCGGCCGCGGCTTCTACGACTATTCGGGCGACGAGCCGGTCCCGACGCGGTAGCGGCAAAACCGGTCACGTGCGGGCGGGTTTGAAACCCGCCCCTACGACTTGTACCGCGCGCCGCCCGGCAAGATATTCGTCATGCCCGCACTTGTTGCGGGTATCCACGTCCATCGACCCTGCCAACGACGAAACGTGAAACGCCGACGTGGATGGCCGGAACAAGTCCGGCCATAACGCGCGCGGTTGGTGGTTGCCCGGGCTCAAGCCGGGCAAGACGGAACAAAAAACGCCTCATCCTGAGCTTGTCGAAGGGGAGGCGTTTTTTCTATCACTCATGCTTCGACCGGCTCAGCATAAGGAACGAGGCTTTAAGCTAAGCGCCGACCGGTCTAGCTGGCGTCAGCCCGGTCGATGTACCAGTTGATGAGCTCGAGCGCCTCGGGCGAGTCCCATTCGGCCGAGCCGACCAGCCGTCCGATCTCCAGGCCGTCGGGCCCGATCAGGATCGTCGTCGGCAGGGAGACCACGCCGATTGCGCGGGAGAATTTCAGTCGCTCGTCGACGAAGTTGTCCGGGAAATCGACCTTGAGCTTCTTCAGGAACCGGTCGGTCTGCTTGAAACCACCGCGATCCTGGCTGATCAGAACAACCTGCGCTTTCTCACCGTCGAGTGCCGTGTTCAGCCGGTCAAGCGATGGCAGCTCACGGATACACGGCCCGCACCAGGTCGCCCAGAAGTTCACGACCAAGAACTTTCCCTTGAACCGATCGAAGGTGATCGGCCCGTCTTTCTGGTCCAGGACAGGCACATCGGGGACCGGCAGGGGGGCCTCCAACGGCTCATAATTCTGGACCTGACCAGCGATGGGCGGCCCGGAATCGGCGTTTGCGCTGTCCTGCAGGCCCAAGGGGACCGACATCACAAGCGCGAATGCGGCGACAGTCTTGAACAGAAAAACTTTCATCCGGCGTATCATATCGTTAAACGTCGCTCCCAGTAATGCGAGCCCGAAAGCCATGAGCCCAAAAGACACACGCACGCCAGCCAACGCGCAATGGGGTGGCCGATTCACCTCCGGACCGTCGGAGGTCATGGAACGCATCAATGCGTCCATCGGCTTTGACCAGCGCTTTTTCGCCCAGGATATCGCCGGGTCGCGCGCGCATGCCCGGATGCTCGTCGAACAGGGCATCCTATCAACGGAAGATGGGCAGGCCATTAACGACGGTCTAGACACGATTTCGCGAGACATCGAGGCGGGCACCTTCGAGTTCTCCGTGGCGCTCGAGGACATTCATATGAACATCGAGTCGCGGCTGCGCGAGCTTGTCGGCGATGCAGCCGGTCGGCTGCACACCGCGCGTTCGCGAAACGATCAGGTCGCGACCGACTTCCGGCTCTGGGTGCGGGACGAAATCGATGCGATCGACGCCCAGCTCCAGGGATTGCAGGCGGCCCTCATCGAGAAAGCCGACGCCCATGCCGGCACGGTCATGCCCGGCTTTACCCATCTGCAGACGGCCCAGCCGGTCACCTTCGGCCATCATCTGCTGGCCTATGTGGAAATGTTCGGGCGCGACCGGAGCCGGTTCGCGGACGCCCGCGCGCGACTGAACGAATCGCCGCTGGGCGCGGGTGCGCTGGCCGGCACGTCCTTCCCCATCGACCGGGCCGCGACGGCGTCGGCGCTTGGCTTCGACCGGCCGATGGCCAATTCCCTGGACGCGGTGTCGGACCGGGATTTCGCGCTCGAGTTTCTCGCGGCCGCCGCCATCTGCACCACCCATGTTTCGCGCTTCGCCGAAGAGCTGGTGATCTGGTGCAGCGACGGTTTCCGGTTCATCGCGTTGTCCGACGCCTACACGACCGGCAGTTCGATGATGCCGCAGAAGCGCAACCCGGACGCGGCGGAATTGTCGCGGGCCAAGACGGGCCGCGTCTATGGGGCCCTGATCGGCCTCCTCACGGTCATGAAGGGGCTGCCGCTGGCCTATTCCAAGGATATGCAGGAAGACAAGGAACCCGTCTTCGATGCGGCTGATTCCCTGGCGTTGGCGCTCGCCGCGATCGCCGGCATGACCACCGACATGCAGGCCCAGCCGGAAAACATGCGCCTTGCCGCGGGCAAGGGCCATTCGACCGCCACGGATCTGGCCGACTGGCTGGTCCGGGCCGCCGGCGTACCCTTTCGCGATGCTCACGCGATCACAGGCGCGGTCGTGGCACTCGCCGACCAAAAGAGCATGACCCTCGCCGAGCTCTCGATCGAGGATATGCAGGGCGTCGACGCACGGATCAGTGCCGATGTCTTCGAAGTCCTGACGGTCGAAGCCTCGGTTGCCAGCCGGACCAGCTTTGGCGGGACCGCGCCGGACAATGTCCGCGCCGCGGTCGCCGAGGCCCGCCGCCGGTTTCTGACCGGCCCTGAGGGAGACTGAGATGCAGCGTTTGCTCGCCGCGACTTCCCGTCCTGTGCTCGTCGCGCTGCTGTTGGCCGTCGCGCTGACCGCGTGTGGCAAGAAGGGCCCGCCGAAACCGCCCGAGGGTGAGGAAATCACCTATCCGCGCACATACCCGACCCGCTGATTCCCTGCCGATTCTGGCCGGATGACGGCCCGTTTGCCGTCGGACCCGAGATAACGTCATGAGCCATTTTGAATACAGAGACGGCGAACTTCATGCCGAAGACGTGCCCCTGTCGCGCATCGCCGAGGCCGTGGGGACGCCGGTCTATGTCTATTCCGAAACGGCGCTGACCGACGCCTATCGACGCTTTGCGGGCGCCCTGGCCGAAGCCGGCCTGGATGCGCGTGTCTGTTACGCCATGAAGGCCAACTCGAACCTGGCCGTGGTGCGGGCACTTGCCGCGTGCGGCGCCGGCGCCGACGTGGTGTCTGGCGGCGAGCTGGCGCGCGCGCTGGCAGCCGGTGTCGACCCGGCCGAGATCGTGTTCTCCGGCGTCGGCAAGACAGCCGACGAAATGCGTCAGGCGATCGCGGCGGATATCGGCCAGTTCAACGTCGAATCCATCCCCGAACTGGAACGCCTGTCGGACGTGGCTATGGCGTCCGGCGCGACCGTCAACGTGGCGGTGCGTGTGAATCCGGATGTGGATGCCGACACCCATCACAAGATTTCAACCGGGCGTCACCACGACAAGTTTGGCATCGATATCGGTCGTGCGCGCGAGGTCTATGCCCGCGCCGCGGCGCTGCCGGGGATCACGCCAAATGCGGTCGCGGTACATATCGGCAGCCAGCTGACCGATCTCTCGCCTTTCCGCGCAGCGTTCACACGTGTCGCGACGCTGGTGCAGGATCTGCGATCTGACGGCCACGAGATCATCAATCTCGATCTCGGCGGCGGCCTGGGGATCGACTACGGACAACACACGCCGCCCGACCCGCGCGACTATGCTGCCATTGTGGCCGACACCGTCGGAGACCTCGGCTGCACCCTCGTGTTCGAACCGGGCCGCTATCTGGTCGGCCCGGCCGGTGTGCTGCTGACAGAGATAATCTACGTCAAGGAGGCCGAAACCCGCAGCTTCGCCATCGTCGATGCCGCCATGAACGACCTTGTCCGACCGGCCATGTATGACGCCCATCACGAGGTTCTTGCGGTGCGCGCGGCCGGCAAGGACGGCAAGACCCAAGGCTACGACATTGTGGGGCCGGTCTGCGAGACCGGCGACACCTTCGCCACCCAGCGCATTCTGCCCGTCCTGGAAGCGGGTGAACTTGTCGTGATCCGCGATGCAGGTGCCTATGGCGCTGTGATGGCATCGAGCTACAATAGCCGTCCGCTGATCGCCGAGGTGCTCGTTCGTGGGTCCGGCTTCAGCGTCGTACGGGCGCGTCAGGATATCGCCGCAATGCTGGCGCAGGAATCATTGGCAGACTGGCAGACCTAGAAAAACGCCGTCCCGATCGACGGCCAAATCAGGGGCCGAATTGAGCGACTGGAAACACCAGAACCCGAACCCCGACATCCCGTCGGCCGCAACGGCACCGGCGCTTCTCGGGCTGCGCCGTGCCGTGGCACGGGCCGCGATGCTCTGGGAACGGGCGTGGCCGGCGCTCTGGCCGGCCGTGGGGATCGCCGGCCTGTTTCTCGCCCTCGCCCTCCTGGGCGGACTATCGGCATTGCCGGGTTGGCTCCACGGCCTGATTCTGCTCGGCTTTGCCATTCTTTTTGCCGCGCAAACATGGCGCGGTTTCCGCCGCGTCAAACCGCCGACGGATGCCGAAGCAACCCGCCGGCTGGAAACCGATTCCAACCTCCCCCACCGCCCGCTGACGGTAATCAAGGACAGACCGGCCATCGGCGTGGTCGACCCCGAAACCGAGCAACTCTGGCGCCTGCATCTGGCCCAATCGGCGGCGGCGGCCCGCAACATTCACCTGCGCTGGCCCCATCCCAACCTGGCAGGCCGCGACCCCTATGCCCTGCGGATCGGGCTTGGGGTGTTGTTGATCGTCGGTGTTATCGTCGCCGGCAGCGACGCGACCAACCGGCTGGCGCGCGCGGTCACGCCGGACATGCACGGTCTGGCAAATGGTCCATCCGCAAGCCTCGAGCTCTGGATCACGCCCCCCGATTACACAAACCTCCCGCCACGCCTGCTCGCGAGCGCCGACCCCGACGCGACCGCCGCGCGGGGCGACGCGGGCGAGAGTGAAATTGCCATTCCCGCCGGCAGCACCCTTCTGGCGCAGGTCAGCGACGCACGCCGAACGCCGAGCCTGCACATCGCAGATGTGAGCCAGGACCTGGTGTCGGTCTCGGAAAACAGCTGGCGGATCGATGCGTCGCTTGACGATGTCGGTCCACAATCGATACGCGTGAACGCATCGGGACGGACTCTCGGCGAATGGCACGTCACCGTCGAGCCGGACAGGGCACCGGAGATCAGCTTCGTCGAATCACCCCAGGGGACCACCAGCAACACCCTGCAACTCAGCTACGCGGGCACGGATGATCACGGGATCGTCGGGGTTTCAGCCGAGATCACCTGGCCGGGTGTGGTGACCGGGCAAACATTCCCGCCTGTCGCCATCGAACTGCCCCTGCCCCGGCCGGACCCGCGCGAGGGCAGCGCCGTCAGCGTCCATGATCTGACCGAGCACCCCTGGGCGGGCCTCGAGGTCGACATACGCCTCACCGCGACCGACGGGCGTGGGCAAACCGGCCACACCGACAGGCTTGCGGTGTTGCTGCCGGAGCGGCGCTTCAACCACCCCGTGGCACGTGAAATTATCGAACAGCGTCGCGTGCTGGCGCTCTCGCCGGACAACCGGCGCGAAGTGGCGCGTTCGCTCCACAATATCGGCAGCTTCCCCGCGCGTTTCGACAATGATGTTGTGGTCTTTCTGGCCCTGATGTCTGCCCGTTCACGGCTGGTCCATGAGCGCGGGGCGACAGATGTGACACCTATTCTGTCTCAGCTCTGGGACACCGCACTGCGACTCGAAGACGGGGCGCTCTCACTCACCCAGCGCGAACTCGCCGACCTCCAGGAACAGCTTCAGCAGGCCATCCAGGACGGCGCCGGCGACGAAGAAATCCAGGCGCTCATGGAAGAACTGCGGGCCGCGCTTGACCGATATCTCGAGGCACTTGCGCAGAATCTGTCCCAGGCCCTCGAAGGCATGGACCTGTCCCTGCTGCCCGAGGCGGGAGACAACCTCGACATCATCGACCAGGAGGCCATCCAGGCGTTGCTGGAGCAGTTGGAGCAGATGGCACGCCTTGGCGACACCGAAAGCGTCAAGCAACTTCTGGAACGCATGCAGCAAATGCTTCAGGCCCTGCGCGACGCCCCCAACCAGCTTCAGCAACAGTCCAGTTCTCCCGCCCAGGAGATGCTTCGCGAACTCCAGGATGTGGTGCGCCGTCAGCAGGAACTGCAGGACGACCTTTTCCAGCGCAACCAGCGCGGCGAACGGCTGTCCGAGGAAGAGGCCCGGCGCCTGCGCGAGGCTCAGAATGAAATTCGGCGCCAGCTCGGCGAACTCATGCGCCAGCTTGGTGAGATGACGAATCAGATCCCCGAAAATCTGGGCAATGCCGAAGACGCAATGGGCGACGCCGAGGGCGCCATCGGGCGCGGCGAGATGGGCCAGGCGCTGGGCGACCAGGCCCGCGCGCTGGCGGAACTGCAACAGGGCGCCCAGAGTATGGCACTGCAGTTGCTGCGCCGACCCGGGCAGGGACAGGGGCCGGGCCAGCAGCAGGGACTCGCCCAGCCGGGTGAAGAAGGTTTCGACCCGCTGGGCCGCCGACTGCCGAGCGAAAATGAAGATCAGCCCTTCGGCGTCGATAGCGGCCAACAGGGAATCGGCGACGGTGAACAGGTATAACTCTTCACGCGCGGCGGGTGGTAGTTGCGCAACCGTTCCCTCGACCAGACACGGCCGGCCCTGGAGAGAAACTATCTTGAGCGGCTGTTGCGCCGGTTCTAGGGATCAGGGATTGCCGTCGGGCGACCCGTCACGACATCGGGTCAGTGGGTGCGACGATTTCGTTGTGACATCGCATCTTCAGCGGCATCACAAATCTGCTTCAGACTGAACGGCTTGGCGACCACCTCGTGGATCAATTCTTCGAGATTATGCGCCCGCTGCCGCTCCGCGGCATATCCGGTCATCATCAGAATCGCGGTTTTCGGGTGGTCCTTGGCAACCTTCAGCGCCAAGGCAATGCCGTCCATGCCCGGCATCACGATATCGGTGATCAACAAGTCAAAAGTCTCGTCCGTGTCCAGGGCAACGAGCGCGTCGAGACCGTCGTTGGCCGTCGCCACATCATGCCCGCCATGGACCAGTGCACGGCGCACAAACTCACGCACCGCACCGTCGTCTTCGGCTATCAGAACTCGTGCCATTTCGTCTCCACCCCCTAATCCTCGAGGGCATAATCATGCCCGCGATGTCCTCCCAGACCTTGCCTGTCTTCGCCACAGGCAAGGGACTGGATCGTCTTTCACCAGGGCAAACTCCGCGACGGCGGAGGGAGTGACGATCACGTGTTAGGGAGTTTCGTCGGGATTGGTAAACAAAACACTAACGTTTGCCGCGCCAGCCGGAACTTCTTCGGTCTGGGAGGTAAACGACGCCCGTTCACCGGGGCCAAGGCGCGCGGTACCGATCATGAACGACCAGGATTTAAGAATGTTTTTGTCGCCATCCGAAATCAGGACATAGAGCTCGGGAATATCGCGCGCGCCGTTGGAGACATTGATCACCTCACCCTTCAACGCCAACTTGCCGCCCGCCGCCGAGACGGAGAATTCGACTTCGAGCCCCTCACCCGGCGGCGGGAAGGCATCAATGCCGATACTCGCGTACAGCGTTTCGGCCTGCGGCACGGCGAGCGCAATCGGTCCCCGACCGAACCACAACACCGCCAGGATCGCCACCAGCAAGGCCGCCGACACCATCCAGGCCGTGCGCGCGCCCCGACCGGACCGCAGTTGGCGCAGCGCCGGCAGGTTTCGCCGGGTATTCGCTCCATCCTCTTTCGGATCATAGGGCGTTACTTCGATGGGAATCGGCGGATCGTCTTCCAGTTCCGGCATCGATTCGTACCAGACATGGGCGCACTTTCCGCACTTCACGCGTCGTCCGTCGGGCGCAAGGTGCGCCGCATCGATCGCAAACCGCGTGCGGCAGTCGGGGCAACTCAGGATCATCGTTTGATTATCGCCGTCACAGGTAAATCAAGTTTCAAGACCTAGTATAAACCATTCACCGGCCCGGATCGCGAATCGCAATTTGTACAGCACATATAAAAAGATCATCATCCAGGGTGCTTCCGCCCCAATGGCTTTACCCCCGGGTGGCATCATGCCAACGTGATCGGCGAACAGGGCCGAGTCGAAATCTGCGTATTTCAAGGCCTCCCCCCGTCCCAACCGGAGGCGCCTTTTCGTGTTGCGCTTCGAAAATGTCGGAATGCGCTACGGCATCGGGCCGGAGATTCTGCGCGACATCAGCTTCTCGCTCCCGCCCGGATCATTCCATTTCCTGACGGGGTCCAGCGGCGCCGGCAAAACCACGTTGCTGAAGCTTATGTATCTCGCTTTGCGTCCCACGCGCGGGCTGGTGCATCTTTTCGACAAGGACATCTCCCTGACCCCACGCGATGATCTGCCGGCGCTGCGGCGGCGAATCGGCGTGGTGTTTCAGGACTTCCGCCTGATCGATCATCTGACGGCCGTTGAAAACGTCGCGTTGCCGCTGCGCGTCAACGGTGGTCGGCACGCCGAAATCGACAGCCATGTGCGTGAATTGCTGAGCTGGGTCGGGCTGGGCGATCGCCTCGATGCGCGCCCATCGACGTTGTCGGGCGGACAACAGCAGCGCATCGCCATCGCGCGTGCCGTGATCAACCGACCACGCCTCCTGCTGGCCGATGAGCCCACCGGCAATGTCGACGACCATATCGCGGTGCGCCTCATGCATCTTTTCGAGGAGCTCAACAGGGCCGGCACGACCGTCGTTATCGCAACGCATAACCATGCGTTGATCGAGGAATTCGGTCACCCGGTGCTGCAGCTCGACAACGGCGAGCTGGCTGTCCGTCGCAATATTCAAGCACCCGCCGTATCGCCCGGTACAGGAAAAACATGATGCTGGGACACCGGGCCGATCTGCCTTTTGACCGCGACCAATCCACTCGGTTTCTTCCCTGGATCGTGGCATTGATGGTCTTTCTGGGCGCGCTGATGTTCGCCGGCGCGATGGTCGTCTCCGATACCATCGACAGTTGGGACAGCACGCTGACCGGACGGATGACGGTTCAGGTGCCAAAAGATTCCGCCACCGACGCCGCCACCGGAACGTTGGTCACCCTGCTCAGCGCGACCCCCGGTGTCACCGCAGTCCGACCGGTCCCGGCCAACGAGGCACGCGCTCTTCTCGTTCCCTGGCTCGGCGAGGAGGTCTTGGATTCTGGGCTTCCGATACCAGCACTCATTGATGTCGAACTGGCTGCCGGCGCCCGCCTTGACGCCAGTCTTCTGACGGCCCGGCTGTCCCAATCGGTACCCGGCACAACCGTGGACGACCATCGGGTGTGGCTGTCCGCACTCATTAACCTGGGCCGGGCCATCGAAATCCTCGCCTTCATCATCCTCGGGCTGATCGCCTCGTCCGCCATCGTCGCGGTGATTTTCACGACACGCAGCGGATTGGCCGTCCATGCCGCGATCATTGAGCTGCTGCACCAGATGGGTGCGCACGACACCTACATCGCGGGCCAATTCCAGATTCAGGCGATGAAGCTCTCACTTCGTGGAGGGATCGCCGGCACGGCGGCAGCGGCAATCGTTCTCCTCGCCTTCGCCTGGG
Source organism: Pseudomonadota bacterium (assembly GCA_027618305.1). Classification (GTDB taxonomy): domain Bacteria; phylum Pseudomonadota; class Alphaproteobacteria; order UBA6615; family UBA6615; genus UBA8079. The sequence continues at coordinate 2,156 of JAQCFD010000085.1, read as the reverse complement.
TCGGGCGGGGCATAGATGCCGCATTCCTGCCGCCGGTCACCCTGACGATCGCAGAATGGATCACCCTCCTGATCGTTCCGGCCGGTGCGGTGGCTATCGCAATGTTCACGGCGCGCGTGACGGTCATGCGTGCCCTCACGCGCATGCCCTGATGGCGCGCAGGGCAAAACGCCGCTGGCGGCGAATTCTCGTCCCGGTGGGCCTGCTGGCATTCGCCTGGGCCGTCGGACTGTTTGCATTCGTGAACGAGATCCCGTTGGTCGCCGAAATCCGGGATGACAGCCTTCGCACCGACGCCATTGTCGTCCTGACCGGGGGGCGTGGCCGCGTTGAACTGGGCACGGCATTACTGGCGGGGTCTGCGGCGCGAACAATGCTGATCTCCGGTGTCGGCCCGAATGTTGCGCCGCGCGACCTGATCCCCGACAGCCGATTGAACCCCGCCACCCTGGATTGCTGCGTCACCCTGGGCAAGGTGGCCCGCAACACGCGAGAGAACGCGGTCGAGGCTGCCGGCTGGGTTGCCGCCAACAACGTCGCCAGCCTGCGTCTGGTGACTGCCGACTTTCACATGCCGAGAAGCCTGCTCGAGTTTCATTCGCGGTTGCCGGATACCGTGATCGTGGCAGACCCGGTCAAATCCGAGAATGTGCGTCTGTCAAACTGGTGGCGCTGGCCCGGCACGGCGTTCCTGCTCGCCGGGGAGTACAACAAGTATCTGGCTGCCCGTGCGCGGGTATTCGTGGCGCAACTCGCGGACCGGAGCTGATCCGACATGCGACCGGTTCTGTTCACCATCCTGTTCTATGGGTGGACCATCCTGGCGGGCCTTGCGGCGCTGCCGCTTTTGCTCGGCCCACCCGCACCGCTGCGGGCCTATAGCCGCATCTGGGTTCGCGTCACACTCTGGCTGTTGCGGATCGCCGTCGGCCTGTCACACCGGGTGGTCGGCCGCGAGAATATCCCGGCCATCCCGGCACTGTTCGCAATCAAACACCAGTCGGCCTGGGAAACATTGGCGATCAACCTGATCATCCGCGACCCGGCGATCGTGCTCAAACGCGAGTTGACCCGGATACCCATCTTCGGCTGGTTCCTGATCCGCACCGACCAGATTGCCATAGACAGGTCCGGCGGCATGTCCGCCTTGCGCAGCATGGTCTCGGCGGCACGTGGCGCGCTCGCCGACGGCCGCTCCATCGTCATCTATCCCGAGGGGACCAGGGTCGCACCGGGGAGCCGGATGCCATACCATGGCGGTATCGCAGCGCTCCACGGGGCGCTGGATGTGCCCGTCGTCCCGGTCGCCGTGAATTCCGGGATGTTCTGGCCACGCCGCATGCTCGGCCTGCGCCCCGGGGTCATCACGATCGAGTTTCTGCCGCCCCTGCCTCCCGATCTTTCACGGCGCGATTTCACCGAAACGCTTGAAACAACGATAGAAGCTGCGGCGGGCCGGTTGTATCTGGAAACAGCCGCGACAACCGCACATCCGAACAGTTGACGGGTTGTGGATAAAGTTGTGGAAGACTTACGTTTCGCCAGAACGCCAAGCGAACGGGTAGTTGGTTGGGAGTAAAACCGGGCCGCTGCGAGAACCAACCGGCTTTGTTGCGCCAATTTTCTTTCTTTATTTCAGTTGTCTTTCACACCAGCCGCAATAGCGCGCTCACTTTCCCTTTCTGCCAGATGCGAAACCTTGGCCGAAAACGTGTTTTTCGCTTTGCGGAAGCCGGGGAGTGTTGATATCGGGCCCGCCGCACACGGTCGGCGCCATCCAATGGGGATACGTTAAGCTTCTGTGGATAAACCATCGCTCGGGGCGCGGTTTATAGCGGAACCGATTGCAATAATTCAGATATTAGCAAAAGAGAATTATACCGGCCGGGCAGCCGCGTGAAGGGTCGCCCGCTGATGCAGACGGCGCAGGGGTTGGTCAGAAATTCCGAGCGCGTCGAGATGGCTGACCGTGTTGCTCAAATATTCGGTGTTTGGCCCGCTTCGCCCGTGTCCCTGGAGGATCAGGCGCAGCGCTTCGTCTTCCGACAAGCGCCCGGCATACTGAACGTGATTATGGGCCGCTGTGTAGGTGTGCGCCCGGACTGTTTCGTCTCCAATCCGGGCCGTGACCCAGCGCGGCATATAGACCCGTGTCA
>JAQCFD010000084.1 GCA_027618305.1 Pseudomonadota bacterium | reverse complement strand
CCCGCCCCTACATTATTTTCTCATGATCCGTAGGGGCGGGTTTCTAACCCGCCCGCATGACTCGCAACGGCCGCCATGCGCGGACTTGATCCGCGCACCTCAAGATATCCTCATGCTGAGCTTGTCGAAGTATGCTGAGCTGTCGAAGTATGAGGATACACGCCCTCTCCTTCGTCAGGCTCAGGATGAGGGCTCAACGGTCGAAATGCCCTCCTGCGCGGGCATGACGAACGGAGGGAGCTCGGCCTACTCGAAGGCCTCTTCCCAGCTGCCTTGCGTGGCGGCTTTGGAATATTCCGTCGCCCGGTTCTCGAAGAAGTTCGCATGCTCGACGCCGTTGAGCATCTCTTCCATCCAGGGCAGCGGGTTCTTCTCGATCCGATAGACCGGCTGCAGGCCGAGCTGGGACAGGCGGCGGTCGGCGATGTAGCGGATATACTGCTTCACCTCGCGGCCCTCGAGCCCCTCGATGCTGCCCATCTCGAACGCCAGGTCGATGAAGGCGTCCTCATGGGTGAGGACCGTCTCGCAGGCGACATAGAGCTCGCGCTGGAACTCCTCGTCCCAGATTTCCGGGTTCTCTTGAATAAAAGTGCGGAACAGCTTGATGATCGAGGCCGTGTGCAGGCTCTCGTCGCGCACCGACCAGGTGATGATCTGGCCCATGCCCTTCATCTTGTTGTGGCGCGGGAAGTTCATCAGGATCGCAAAGGAGGCGAACAACTGCAGCCCCTCGGTGAACGCGCCGAACATCGCCAGGGTCTTGGCGATGTCGCGGTTCGTGGAGACCCCGAACTCCTGCATATAGTCGTATTTGTCCTTCATCTGCTGATACTGCAGGAAGGCCGAATACTCGGTCTCGGGCATGCCGATCGTGTCGAGCAGATGGGAGTAGGCGGAGATGTGCACCGTCTCGATATTCGAGAAGGCGGCGAGCATCATCTGCACCTCGGTGGGTTTGAACACCTGCGAATAATGCTTCATGTAGCAGTTGTTCACTTCCACATCCGCCTGCGTGAAGAAGCGGAAAATATGGGTCAGCAGGTTGCGCTCGCCGTTCGACAGCGTGCGGTGCCAGTCCTTCACATCGTCGGCCAGAGGCACCTCCTCGGGCAGCCAGTGGACACGCTGCTGCATCAGCCAGGCGTCATAGGCCCAGGGATAGCTGAACGGCTTGTACTGAACGCGCTCTTCGAGAAGCGACATCTCTACTTTCCTCTCCGTAGGACGCGGCGCCCCGGCACCATCAGGCCCGGGGCGTTGCACGCCTGTATCTCACGTTGGTTTCTCGTAACTGTCTACTGACAGGCGAGACACTCTTCGTAGTCGTTGCGGCTGGCCGCGGCGCGGTCGGCCTCTTCGTCGGCCGTTACCGGCACCAGGGCGGCCACGCTCTCGGAACGTTGCAGAGATTTCGAGCGACAATAGTAGAGGCTCTTCACGCCCTTCTTCCACGCCTGGAAATGGATCTGGTGCAGGTCGCGTTTGTGCACGTCCGCCGCCAGGAAGACGTTGAGCGACTGGGACTGGCAGATCTCCGGCGAGCGGTCGGCGGCCAGATCGATCACCCAGCGCTGGTCGATCTCGAACGCGGTCTTGAACACGTCCTTCTCGTCCTGGCTGAGGAAGTCCAGATGCTGGACCGAGCCCTCATTGGCCGTGATCGACGACCAGGTCTCGTCCGTGTTCCGGCCCTTATCGTCGAGCAGTTTCTGCAACGCCTTGGAGCGCACGTTGAACGAGCCCGACAGGGTCTTGTGGGTGAAGCTGTTGGCCGCGATCGGCTCGATGCCCGGTGAGGCGCCGCCGCAGATGATCGAGATCGACGCGGTCGGCGCGATCGCCATCTTGTTCGAGAATCGCTCATCGATGCCGTAATCGGCGGCGTCGAGGCACGCACCGCGTTCGGCCGCGAGCATCTTCGAGGCCGCATCGGCCTGGCCGCGGATATGCTTGAACATATTCTTGTTCCAGGCCTTCGCGACGGCGGATTCGAACGGCACCATCTGTTCCTGCAGGAACGAGTGGAAGCCCATAATGCCAAGCCCGACCGAACGCTCGCGCGCGGCCGAATATTTGGCCTTGGTGAAATGGTCGGGGGCGTTGTCGATGAAGTCCTGCAGCACATTGTCGAGGAAGCGCATCACGTCCTCGATGAAGGTCGGATGATCCTTCCACTCGATGAAGCTCTCGACGTTCAGGGACGACAGGCAGCAAACGGCCGTGCGGTCGTTGCCGAGATGATCGATGCCCGTGGGCAGGGTGATCTCGGAACACAGGTTCGAGGTCTTGACCGTCAGGCCGGCGAGCTTCTGATGCTCGGGCACGTGGCGGTTCACGGTGTCGGAATAGATAATGTAGGGCTCGCCGGTCTCGATCCGGGCCGTCAGCAGGCGGATCCAGAGGCTGCGCGCCTTGACCGTGGCGATCGGCGCGCGGTCCTTCGGGCTGACCAGCGCCCAGTCTTCGTCGGCCTCGACGGCGCGCATGAACGCGTCGGACACCAGCACGCCATGGTGCAGGTTCTGGGCCTTGCGGTTCGGATCGCCACCCGTCGGCCGGCGGATCTCGATGAATTCCTCGATCTCGGGATGGTCGATCGGCAGATAGACCGCCGCCGAGCCGCGCCGCAGCGAGCCCTGGCTGATCGCCAGCGTGAGCGAGTCCATCACCCGGATGAAGGGGACGACGCCCGAGGTCTTGCCGTTATGGCCGACCTGCTCGCCGATGGACCGCAGGTTGCCCCAGTAGCTGCCGATGCCGCCGCCGCGCGCGGCGAGCCAGACATTCTCGTTCCAAAGATCGACGATGCCCTCGAGGGAATCCGAGGCCTCGTTGAGGAAACAGGAGATCGGCAGCCCGCGCTTGGTACCGCCGTTCGACAGAACAGGGGTCGCCGGCATGAACCAGAGGTTGGAAATGTAATCGTAGATGCGCTGGGCGTGCGCCGAATCGTCGGCGTAATGACATGCGACGCGGGCAAACAGCTTCTGGGGCGAGCCCTTTTCGTCGTTCAGAAGGTAGCGGTCTTCGAGGGTTTCCTTGCCGAAGGCCGTCAGGTTCGCGTCGCGTGACGGGTCGATCAGGATGCGGACGCGATCGGTCTGATAGACGTTCGCGGTCCCGGCATCCTTGCCGACCAGATCGTTATCCACATCCGGCCGTGAATCGGTCTTGGCTGCCTGCACCTCGGACTCTTTGGATGCGGCTTCGTGCGGCTCCAAATCGAGTGAATCAAACAGGTCCATTTCCTTGTTTTCTTCCGCTTTGAGCGCCTTTTCCACAGCGCTGTTTTCCGTCAGAATCCCAGTAGATCCGTCCATTTATAAAGGCCCCCTCCACGCGACAATCCAGGTGCTCCACAGGTTGTGGGCAGTTTTCCGTGGAAAACGTGCATAACCCACAACATCTAGAGCCGTAACATTAAGTAAACACTAAATGTTGGCAGCCTGTCACCGTGAACAAGACATGAACATTGTAATCTTTCGATCCGGGGAGTCAATGCAAGTCCCGGAGAATGGCCGGGAAAACCCTGATATTTGCCAGATCGTTACGTCTTGTCGCCGTAATTGAAACAATCCGTTTGTGCCCGGTTTGTACTCCAAAACCCAAAATCTAGGGGTCGGCCCAAAAGCGACTCGGGAATTTAGCGGTGAACGAAACGAGACCGCAGCCCATACCGCACCAAAACCGGCTCAGATCCCCATCCGCACCGCCTTAGGACCACCCTTTAAACTGCTATAGAATTGCATCATGTGCGGACGATTCGGCCTTATGCATTCCTGGGAAGAGATCCACGCGGCCTATGGGCTCGTGTCGACCGGCTTTGTGCTGCCCCCGCGCTACAACATCGCGCCGTCCCAGGCGATCGTCGCGATCATACGCGCGGCCAGCCGGGACGATGCCGCCGGAAATGTTGATGCGCTGGCTCGGGTCCCCGCGCTGTTCGGCTGGGGGCTCGTGCCGTCCTGGGCCAGGGACCCCGCGATGGGCGCGCGGATGACCAACGCCCGGGCCGAGACCATCGCCGAGAAACCGTCCTTCCGGTCCGCTTTCCGGCGCCGGCGTTGTCTCATACCGGCAAGTGGCTTTTATGAATGGCAGGCGACCGGCACCGGGCCCAAGCAGCCGGTCTGGATCTCCCGGCCCGATGGCGGGCTGATCAGCTTCGCGGGATTGTGGGAGGCCTGGCTCGGGCCCGACGGGTCGGAACTCGAGACGGCGACCATCGTCACCACGGAAGCCAACGAGACCCTGCGGCCGTATCATCACCGCATGCCGGTGATCCTGAACTCCGACAGCTTTGGTACATGGCTGGGCAACGGCACCGAGGATCGTTTCGACATGGAGGCGGCGGGCGCGCTGCTGCGGCCCGCACCGGAAGACACGGTCCGCGTCACACCCGTGGGCCGCGCGGTAAACGACATCCGCAACGACGGCCCGGAACTGCTGACGCCCCACAGCCTCGCCGACGATCCGCCGGACCAGGGGGAGCTGTTCTAGGCTTGCGCTCGGCCGGGTCCCGCCCGTAAACGGTACCGGCAAGTCCCCGCCGATTTCACCGGAACGCTCGACCCATGACCCATTGGCCCGAATCCTTCTCCGCCGAAGGCGACCATGTGAGTGTCGTACCGCTGACCATGGACCACGAAGCCGACTTGCGAGAGTCGGCGGCGGATGGGGCATTGTATCGGCTCTGGTACACGACGGTGCCCCGGCCCGAGGGGGTTGCCGACGAGATCGCGCGCCGGCTATCGCTGCGCGAGCAGGGCTCGATGTTGCCCTTCGCGGTGATCGACCGGTCGAGCGGCCGCGCGGTCGGGATGACGACCTATATGAATATCGACGCCCCGAATCGGCGGCTGGAGATCGGCTCGACCTGGTATCGCAAGTCGGTGCAGCGCTCGCCGATCAACACCGAATGCAAGCTGCTCCTTCTGCGCCACGCCTTCGAGACGCTGGACTGTATCGCGGTGGAGTTCCAGACCCATGTCGTAAACCACGCCAGCCGCCGCGCGATCGAACGCCTCGGGGCGAAGCTCGACGGGATCCTGCGCGCCCACCGAATCATGACGAACGGCACGATCCGGGACACCGCCGTCTATTCGATCACGGCGGCCGAATGGCCCATGGTGGCGGCGAATCTCGAACTTATGCTGGAGCGCGTCGACTAGACCGACGGGGTATCCGTTTCGCGCGGAGGACGTGCCTTATGCCGCGTCGCGCTTGGGCAGTTTCCAGTCGGGCCGCACGAAGTGGCAGGTGTAGCCATGCGGGATGCGCTCCAGATAATCCTGATGCTCCGGCTCGGCCGGCCAGAAGTCGCCGGCCTGCTTGACCTCGGTCACCACCTTGCCCGGCCACAGGCCCGAGGCCTCGACATCGGCGATGGTGTCTTGCGCGGTCTCGCGCTGCGCCTCTGTAAGCCAGAAGATCGCCGAGCGATACTGCGTGCCCCGGTCGTTGCCCTGGCGGTCGGGCGTGGTCGGGTCGTGGATCTGGAAGAACAGCTCAAGGAGTTCCCGGTAGCCGACCTGATCGGGGTCGAAGACCACCTCGATCGCCTCGGTGTGGCCGGTCGTGCCCGTGCGAACATGCTGATAGGTCGCGTTCGGCAATTCGCCGCCGGTGTAGCCGACTTGCGTGGACACGACGCCGGGTAGGCGCCGGATCAGATCCTGCATGCCCCAGAAGCAGCCGCCGGCCAGATATGCGGTTTCGGTCATTGCGTGTCTCCTCGTTGCGTTCGTTCCATAGGCAGATAGGTCCGGTGCGCCGGTGGTGCAAGCCGTTGCCTATGCGGCGGCCTGCGCATCCCGGATCGCCTGCCAGACCTTCAGCGGCGTACACGGCGTGTCGATGTGCTGCACGCCCAGATGCGACAGGGCGTCGACGATGGCGTTGGTGCCCGCCGACAGCGAGCCCACCGTGCCCGCTTCGCCCGCGCCCTTGACCCCCAGCGGATTGGTGGGCGAGGGGACCTCGTTTTCGTCGAAGTTCACATGGCAGAAATCGGCGGCCCGGGGCATGCAGTAGTCCATGAACGACCCGGCCAGCAGCTGGCCGGTCTCGGGGTCGTAGGTCTTGTCCTCCATCAGCACCTGGCCCATGCCCTGGGCGATGCCGCCCATGATCTGGCCGCGCACCAGCATCGGGTTGATGATCGTGCCCACATCGTCGACCACGGTGTAGTTCACCAGCTCGGTCACGCCGGTGTCCGGGTCGATCTCCACCTCGCAGACATGGCAGCCGTTGGGGAAGTTGCCGGTCGTGGCGTTGTAGGTGCCGGTCTCGTAGAGGCCCGGCTCCATCTCGGCGGGCAGGTCGTTGCTCTTGTAGGCCGCCGCCGCGATCTCGTGCACGGTGATCAGCTTGTCCGTGCCCGCGACGGTGAAGTTCCCGTCCGCGAACTCGATGTCCGCCTCGGACGCCTCCAATAGATGCGCGGCGAGCTTCTTGCCCTTCTCGATGATCTTGCGCGCGGCGATGGTCAGCGCGCTGCCGGTCATGATGGTCGAGCGTGACCCACCCGTACCCATACCGAAGGCCGAGACGTCCGTGTCGCCCTGGAGCACGGCCACCCGTTCCGGGTCGACGCCCAGAAGGTCGACGATGATCTGGGTCTGGATCGTGCGGTGACCCTGGCCGTGGGAGATGGTCGAGGCCACGAAGGTCAGGTCGCCCGACGGGTCGAAGCGCAGCTCCGCGGTCTCGGTCGTGTTGTCGGCCGCCCATTCCAGCGTGTTCGACATGCCGATGCCGCGCAGCTTGCCGCGCGTGGCGGCCTCGGCGCGCCGCGCCTCGAAGCCCGCCCAGTCGGCGGTCTGCATGGCCATGTCCATGTTCTTCTCGAACTCGCCGCAATCGTAGGTGTAGGTCAGCGGCGTCTTGTAGGGCATCGCCGCGGACGGGATGATGTTTTTGCGCCGCAGCTCCGCCGGGTCCATGCCCAGGGTGTCGGCGGCGCGTTCCACCAGCCGCTCGATCATGAACGACGCCTCGGGCCGGCCCGCGCCGCGATAGGGCGAGGTGCAGTGGGTGTTGGTCAGCATGCCCGAGATTTCCACATGGGCCGCGGGCGTGGTGTAGACGCCGATCACGGTACCGATATGGACGGCGGGCGGGGCGGCACCGCGATAGGACACGAAGGCGCCCAAATTGCCCCAGCTGCGCACCCGCACGGCCTGGAATGTGCCGTCGGCGTCGAAGGCGATTGCCACCTTGACGATGTTGTCGCGCCCGTCGTCGTCGCTGAGGTGGCTCTCGGTCCGGTCGGCGACCCATTTGACCGGGCGGCCCACATGCTTGGACGCCCATGGCATCAGCACCATCTCGGGATAGATCGAGCCGCGCAGGCCGTAGCTGCCGCCGATGTCGTCGGTCACCAGCCGGATCTGGCGCTCGGGCACGTGGAAGGATTGCTCGGCCAGGCTCTGGCGAAACAGCCACGGCCGCTGGAAGCCGCAGCGGATGGTGATGCGGCCCGTGCCGATGTCCCAGTCGCCGATCACCGCGCGGTTTTCCATCGCGTTGGCCGTCACCCGGTTGATGACCATGTCCTGCTCGACCACATGGTCGGCGGCGGCGAACGCGGCATCGGTCGCGTCCTTGTCGCCCGCCTCGTAGAAATAGGATTCGTTGTTGGGGCAGTCGTCGTAGAGCCGGGGCGCGCCGTCCTGGAACGCGTCGTAGCAGGACACGACCGCCGGCAGGGGCTTGTAGTCCACCTCGATCAGCTCGCTGGCGTCGCGGGCCCGGGCCTCGGTGTCGGCGACGACCAGCGCGACGGGGTAGCCGATATGCATCACCTTGCCCACGGCCAGGGCGGGCCGGTCTGGGACAAACATAGGTCCCCCGTCGCGATGGTTGTAGCTGCCCATGCAGGGCACGACCCCCATCCCGTCGGCGCGATAATCCGCGCCCGTGAACACGCCGTGCACGCCCGGCGCGGCCTCGGCGGCGGACTTGTCGATGGAGGCGATCTCGGCGTGGGCGTGGGGCGAACGCAGGATCACCGCATAGAGCTGGCGGTCGTAATTGATGTCGTCGAGATAACGGCCCTGGCCCTTGAGCAGCCGCAGATCTTCGAGCCGCGTGACCGGCTGGCCGATGGAAAACTCACCCATGAAACACTTCCTTGGTTGCGGGAAGAGAAAGAGTAATGCGTCGCCCCGGACATTTCCATTCTCTCGGCCTTCGTTGTTGCGCGGCGGCACTGCTGATAGGCTTGGCGCGAACAGCATTTCGGAACACACAGGTCACGCGCATGGCCCTTCGTTCAAACCTCGAAATTCACGGCTGAGATCATGGTCAAGCTCTCTGAGTTGCCCGCAGTCTATCGTGAAGGCTATCTCGCGATGGAGGTGCCTGCGTTTGACGAAACGCCCTGGGCGCCATGTCCGCCGCTCTTCGAAAGCCGGATTGCCATTATCTCCACCGCCGGGCTGCACCGACGGGACGATCACCCGTTCGACGGCTACGCGGCGGACTACCGGGTCATTCCCGGCGATGCGGACATGAACGATCTGGTGATGAGCCACCTGTCGACCAACTTCGACCGGACCGGATTCTATCAGGACGTCAATGTGGCCTTCCCGATCGACCGGTTACGCGAGCTGCGCGACGACGGGTTCATCGGTGCCGTGGCTGACCATCATTTCTCCTTCATGGGTGCTACGCCGCCGACGGCGATGGAGCCGGTGGTCGCGCAGCTCGTGGGGATTTTGCGCGCCGACAAGGTGGATGCGGTCCTGCTGGTGCCGGTCTGACCGGCCTGCACGCGCGCCGTGGGCGGGCTGGCACATTATCTGGAGCGTGAAGGCATCCCGACGACGCAGATCAGCCTGATCCGCGCCCATACCGAGAAGATCCGCCCACCGCGCGCACTCGCCGTGCCGTTCGAGCTGGGCCGCCCGCTGGGCGCGCCCAACGAGCCGGCGTTTCAGCGCCGCGTGTTGCGGGACTGTCTGTCGCTGCTGGAACGTCCATCGGGTCCCGTGTTGGAAGATTTCCCCGACGCGCCGCCCGGCGACGCGTCCTCCGACGTGCCCGATGGCTGGGCCTGCCCAGTGAGTTTTGCGGCACCCGTCACCCAAATGAGCGACACCGATGTGCTACACCAGGCTCTGCTGCAGGAGGTGACGCTGCTACGGCCATGGTACGCGCAGTCCAAGGAGGGCCGGGGCGGGCGCTCGGGATTCGGCATTTCCGGCAAGACAACCGATGAGATCGTCCGCTTCCTCGCGGATTTCGCCGTCGCGCCCGACGCCTGCGAATCACCCTGGCCCGACACCCATGTCATCGTCGCCTTCAAGCGGATGGCCGACGATTTGCGCTACTACTACACCGAGGCGGCGATCGCCCGGCCCGACGGCCGCGGCAGCGATATCGAAGTTGCGGAATGGCTTTGGGGGAAGACGACGCTTGGGGCGCTTTTGGTCGCCGTGCGCGACTGGGCGATGGAAACCGACGACGCGACCATTCTCAAGCTCGCCCAGAACGCCATGGTGCCGACGCACCAGCGTCACCGGACGCAGCACGGCTGACGACCGGGATCGCCGGAGGGGTATTTTTCGAGCAATCTGAATCGCGGGGGACCGACACATGGATAGTCCGAATTTTTTCTGGCCCTGGTTTTCACCGGAAGAATATGCGCGCCGCTACGCCCTGGTGCGCGCCGGCATGGAGAAAGAGGGTTTCGACTGCCTTCTCGTTTACGGAATCAGTCGATCCCTGGGCATGGAGGTCGGACAGTCGAACCTCGTTTATCTGACAAGCGTCCCATCATTCAGCCAGTCCTACCTGGTGGTTCCCCTGGACGGCGAACCCACCATGTTCGTCGCGACGCCCAGCCACATCAAGAATATCCGCGACAACGCCGTCATCAAGGATATCCGTGGCGCAGGCTCCCTGTTCAAGCAATCGGGGGGGATGTCCTCGAATACCGGACCGGTAATCGAGCGTCTGAAGGAACTCGGCCTCGACAAAAAGCGCGTGGGGATCGTTGGCGATTCCGGCTGGCTGAACATCAACCTGCCCCATGAAGCCCATGTGAGCATTACAGAGAGCATGCCGGACACCGAATTCGAGGTCGTGACCCGCTGGTACGAGAATCTCAAGCTGGTCAAGAGCGAGGAAGAGATCGCCCGAATGCGACAGTCGGCCGCCGTCACCGATGCTGTCTATGACGTCATGATGCACGCCGTCCGCCCCGGCGTCCGCCCCTGCGACCTCTACTCCATCATGGCGCGCACCGCGATCGAGATGAACGGGCGTCTCGCATTGCATCATGTCGGCCGCACGCCGATGAACAACCCGGATATGGACTATCCGCACTTCTATCCGCTCACCACGCCGATCGAGATGGGCGACGTCGTGATGACCGAGGTCGGGGCGGGAATCGGCGGCTATTACGGCAAGATCTGGGGCACCTTCTTCATGGGTGATCCCACGCCCGAATATGAAAAGATGTTCGAACTGGCCGTGTCGACGAGCCACAACCTGCACGCCGCGATCAAGCCGGGTGTGGTGGCGAAGGACCTGATCCCCTTGTGCCTCGATGATATCCAGGCGGCCGGTTATCGGGCGAAGACCAGCATTTCCGGCTGGTCGACCCTGAACGAACCGCCGGACATCCGCGCCACGCCCGATTCAGTAACCGAAGCCGACTTCGTGTTTCAGAAAAACACCTGCGTGAGTGTCACGGGCTGGCCCGTGACCGACGACGAGAAGATGGGTGTCTGGCTTGGCGACATCTGCCTCGTCACGGACGACGGCGCGGAGAATCTCCACAAATATCCGATCCGGGAACTCAATGTGATCACCTGACACGGGACCACGTGACGCCGCGGTGCGTGACGCGCCGCCGCCCCGGCTACTCCGCTTGTGGCGGGATCACCGGCAACAGGACGTACGGGTCCCGGCCGCCGCCGGCATGCAGGGTGACCTCCGTGTCGAAGATTTCAGGCGGCCGGTTGTCGGTGTCGTTGTGGGTCATGCCGCCGGTGCCGCGGGTCGCGTAGTGGAAGGTCTTCGCGAATTCCGACAGTTCGCCCTTGTACTCATAGTCCTTGCCCCGGACCGTCAGGCACAGATCCCAGCCGGCCGGCACGACAATGCAGGATGAGAGAATTTCCACGTCGCATTCATAAACCTCGCCGGGCTCCAGCGGCTCGACCCGGTCGTGTGGATGGAAAGGACGTTCCGGCCTGCTCTTTTCCGGGTCGAGACGGCGATGGGAGGCGCGCAGCCAGCCATTCGCGATCGGCGTGTTGGGGTCAGTGGAGCCCATGAACGTCACCTCCTCGCCATCGGGGTCGAACAGGCGGACGATCAGGAACAGATCCGCGTCGCTGGTTTGCGACGACAGGAAGATCTTCGACGCCATCGGCCCGGTGATTTCCATATCCGCATCGGACCGCGGCAGCCAGAAGTCCAGCCCTTCGCCCATCGTCGCGTAGGTCTTCTGTGTGGCTGCTTCGACGGGTTCGGTGGCGAGGGCGAGATTGTCGAGGTCGAGGTAAAACTTCGTCCATTGGGTGCGCGCGAGCGGCCACTCATTTTCCTCGCGGTAGACGAATTTCTCGCCGGGGTGGCGGATGTTCAGCATCACTTTCGGCCCACGGTCCCAGCCATTGTCCTCGCCCTTGAGGAAATGGTCGAGGAAGCGTTTCTGCAGCGCGCGCCCATAGTCGGTATAGAACATCGACCAGTGGGAATCGCCGTGGACCTCGAGCCATTTCTGCTTCGAGCCCGCGTCCATATAACCGTTGAAGCTGATCCACCCCCATTGAATTGGTCCACCGTGTATTTTAGCGAACGGAGGATCAAGGATGGCAAC
>JAQCFD010000083.1 GCA_027618305.1 Pseudomonadota bacterium | reverse complement strand
CGGCATAATCTGGCTGGCCCCCGATATGGATCGCCTGTTCATGGAGGGCGGCAGTGAGCGACGGCGGTTCGTTGACCGCATGGTCTATGGCTTCGACCCCGAGCATGCCCGCCGCATCGCGGTCTATGAACAGGCAACACGCGGGCGCCAGAAACTCTTGCGCGACGGCTCGGGCGACAATGTGTGGCTCGCGGCCGAAGAAGAGACAATGGCCACAACCGGCATCGCGATAGCGGCTGCGCGGCGCGAAGTGGTGGCACGCCTCAACGCGGCGATTGCCGCGGAGGCTGACGCGCGCGTACGACCCTTTCCACGCGCCGGGCTGACATTCGAAGGTGAGGTCGAAGCCTGGCTCGCCGAAGGGCCGGCGCTGGAGGCCGAAGATCGTTTGCGCGATACGCTGGCGGCCGGACGCGCGCGCGATGCGGATGCCGGGCGCGCACTTCATGGGCCGCACCGCAGCGACCTGATTGCCCAGAATCACGACAAGGATATTGCCGCGTCCCTGTGTTCGACGGGCGAGCAAAAAGCGCTGCTGATCGCCATCGTTCTGGCCCACGCGCATCTGCTGGGCCTGACCCGTGGTGCCGCGCCGGTGCTGTTGTTGGATGAAGTCGCCGCCCATCTTGATCAAGAACGCCGGGCGGCCCTGGCGGAGCGCATTGTTTCGCTGGGGGCCCAAGCCTGGCTGACCGGGACCGACCGAAGCCTGTTTGATGCTTTTGGCTCAGACGCTCAAATTTTCGAAGTGAACGCCGGTACGGTGACGCCGGTTACAGGAGGCTCGTCATGAGCGATACCCCCGAAACCCCCGAAACTTCCGACGCCCCGGAGCCCGCAGAAGAGACTGCTGCAGCGCCCGTTGATGAGGTTGTCGTCGAAGAGTCTGACTATAGCGCGGACTCGATCAAGGTTCTTCGCGGCCTGGACGCGGTGCGCAAACGGCCGGGCATGTATATCGGCGACACGGATGACGGGTCCGGGTTGCACCATATGGTCTACGAGGTGGTCGACAACGCGATCGACGAGGCGCTTGCCGGGCATTGCGACACGGTCGATGTCACCCTCAACCCCGACGGGTCCGTGACGGTAATCGACAACGGGCGCGGTATTCCGGTCGATATTCACGAAGAAGAGGGCGTGTCGGCGGCCGAGGTCATCATGACCCAGCTGCATGCGGGCGGTAAGTTCGACCAGAATTCCTACAAGGTGTCGGGCGGCCTGCACGGCGTGGGCGTATCGGTTGTGAATGCCCTTTCCGAATGGCTCGAAATGCGGATCTGGCGCGAGGGCAAGGAACACAAGCTGCGCTTTGCCCGTGGAGAGCCGGTCGATTCTCTGGTGGTGGTCGGGGATGCCCCGGACGCAGGCGGCACCCCCCTGACGGGCACCGAGATCACGTTTCAACCGTCGACCGAAACCTTCACCATGGTTAACTTCGACCGCGAAACCCTGGAGCACCGGCTGCGTGAACTCGCCTTCCTGAACTCCGGCGTGACCCTGGTGCTCACCGATGCACGCGGCGTTGAACCGGTCCGCTCGGAGATGTTCTACGAGGGTGGGCTCAAGGCGTTCGTCGAATATGTCGATCGCAACCGGCAGGGCATTGCGGGCGAGGTGATGCATATCATCGGCGAGAAGGACGGCGTGGTCGTCGAGGTCGCGCTGCAATGGAACGACAGCTACCACGAGACGATGCTGTGTTTCACGAACAACATCCCGCAACGCGATGGCGGTACCCATCTGGCCGGATTCCGGGGGGCCCTGACCCGGACGATCAACAATTACGCGAACGAAAGCGGATTGGCGAAGAAGGCTAAGCTCGCCATCACGGGTGACGATGCCCGCGAGGGCCTGACCTGCGTGCTGTCGGTTAAAGTCCCCGATCCGAAATTTTCGTCGCAGACCAAGGACAAGCTCGTCTCATCCGAGGTGCGCCCCATCGTCGAATCGACCGTCGGGGACCGCCTGGGCCAGTGGTTCGAAGAGCATCCCGCCGAGGCCCGCGCGGTCGTCGAAAAAATCATCGAGGCCGCCGCGGCCCGAGAAGCGGCCCGCAAGGCACGCGAACTCACCCGGCGCAAGGGTGCGCTCGATATGGCGTCCCTGCCGGGCAAGCTTGCCGATTGCCAGGAGCGCAATCCCGAGAAGGCCGAAATGTTCATCGTCGAGGGCGACAGCGCCGGCGGATCGGCCAAGCAGGGCCGCGATCGGCGCTTCCAGGCAATCCTGCCGTTGCGGGGCAAGATTCTGAATGTCGAGCGCGCGCGCTTCGACAAGATGTTGTCCTCGGTCGAAATCGGCACGCTCATTACCGCGCTGGGAACCGGGATTCGCGACGACTTCAATATCGAGAAGCTGCGCTACCACAAGATCATCATCATGACCGATGCTGATGTTGACGGCTCCCATATCCGCACCCTGCTGCTGACCTTCTTCTATCGCCAGATGCCGGAAATCATCGAGCGCGGGCATCTGTACATTGCTCAGCCACCGCTCTATCGGGTGCAGCGCGGTCAATCGGCGGTCTATCTCAAAGATGACCACGCGATGGAGGACTATCTGATAGATACCGGCCTGGGCGATACCGTGCTCAATCTGAGTGACGGAACCCAGCGCTCCGGCGTTGATCTGCGCGGCCTGCTCGATACTGCCCTCGAAGCCCGAAAACTGATCCAGCCTTTGACGGTCTATTTGCCGAATGAAACGGTCGTCGAACAGGCGGCAATCGCCGGCGCGCTTAATCCCGAACTGATCGCCGACCGCACGCGTGCGTCGGAAGCGGCACAGGCCATCGCGTGGATGCTCGACCGGTTGTCGGATCGCCTGGAGCGGGGCTGGCAGGGGACACAGCGTGAAGATGGGGCATTGACGTTCGCGCGCACGCTGCGCGGCGTCACCGAATCCCTCGTGATCGACGACCGGATCATAAATTCGTCCGAGGCGCGGCGCCTGAACGAATTATGGGGCGATTTGCGCGATACATATGTCGAGCATTCGCGCCTGGTCGCGAAGGACCTGGAACACACGATCACCGGGCCGCTGACATTGCTCAAGGCCGTGTTTGAGGCCGGGCGTAAGGGCATTTCGATGCAACGCTACAAGGGCCTCGGGGAGATGAACCCGGATCAACTGTGGGAGACCACGCTCGATCAGAATGCGCGTGCGCTGCTCCAGGTGCGGGTGGCGCAGGCGGATGCCGCCGGCAACATCTTCGAGACATTGATGGGCGACGATGTGGAGCCGCGGCGCAATTTCATCCAGGAAAATGCCCTCAAGGTCGCGAATCTCGACGTTTAGCGCGCCACGCGTATATCGCCACAATTCGGCCAAGCGCGTGCGTCAGTCTCCGCGTCCATGAGCAAGTCGCCTAAAAAAAACCCCGGGACGTCCGGCCGGTCGAAAAAGGCCGCCCCGAAGACAAGGGCGACCGGGGCCGAGTCGCGACCCGCGACGCCCGGGGCAAGCTCCAGCCTGTTGTGGCGCGTGACCAAATGGTCGCTGGTGCTCGGCATCTGGGGCGGCATCGCGCTGGCGGGACTGCTGGCCTGGTTCGCCTGGAACCTGCCGGCCGTCGATGGCCTCGGCCCGACAGTCGACAAGGCACGTCGTCCGGGTGTCACGATTGTCGCGGCAGATGGTTCGCTGGTGGGTGGCTATGGCGACCTGTACGGCGCCCGGCTGACGGTCAACGAGTTGCCGCCCCAGCTTGTGCAGGCGGTTGTGGCGATCGAGGATCGCCGCTTCTTCGAACATCCGGGTGTCGACGTGCGTGGCGTTCTCCGCGCGGCCATCGCCAATCTGCGGGCGGGGGGCGTCGTGCAGGGCGGCTCCACACTGACCCAGCAGCTCGCGAAAAATCTGTTCCTGACGCCCGAGCGATCCTTTGACCGGAAGATCAGCGAGCTGATCCTGGCCCTCAAACTTGAGCGGCAATTTGAAAAAGACGAGCTGCTCACGATTTATCTCAACCGGGTCTATCTGGGCGCCGGCACTTATGGCGTCGAGGCGGCCGCCCAACGCTATTTCGGCGCCTCGGCACGGAATATCGACACCTATCAGGCCGCGGTTCTGGCCGGGCTGCTGCGCGCGCCGTCGCGCCTGAACCCCGACAGCAGCGAGGCCGCGGCACACCGTCGTGCGCTGACGGTGTTGCAGGCCATGGCCGCAGCCGGATATCTGCGGCCCGGTGAGGCGGAGAAGATCGCCCGGACACGCCGCCCCGGCCGCGGGGATGCGGCGCTGCCGCGTCCGCGTGTGACGGGCGAAGCGCGGCGTTATTTCGCCGATTGGGTGCTCGAGCGCGCGTCGGGCTATGCCGGCACGACCGGTGCGGATCTGGCTGTCGAGACGACCCTCGATCCCAAACTCCAGGCACGCGCGGAAGCGGCGATTGCGCGCGCGGACACCAAGGGTTCTCAGGTGGCATTGGTGGCCATGCGCACCGACGGGGCTGTTCTCGCCATGATCGGGGGGCGGCGGTACGGCGAAAGTCAGTTCAACCGGGTCACAAGTGCATTGCGCCAACCCGGGTCCGCCTTCAAACCGATCGTTTATTTGCCGGCACTCGAATCCGGCATGACGCCGGACAGTCCCGTGCTGGACGCCCCCATAACCGTTGATGGCTGGACGCCCAAAAATTTCTCAGGACAGTTTCGCGGCAAGGTGACCTTGCGCGAGGCGGTTGCACGCTCCCTGAACACAGTCGCCGTGCGGGTGGCGGAAGATATCGGACGCGGGCGGGTTATTCAGTCGGCCCGGCGGTTGGGAATCACCTCACCTCTGACGCCCCATCCGTCGATCGCGCTGGGGGCCGGCGAGGTGACACCGCTTGAGCTCACCGCCGCTTATGCCGTCTTCGCCAATGGCGGTTTTGCCGTGGCGCCTTACGGCATCTCCGAAGTGCGTCAGGGCGGCGAGGTGGTGTTTCGGCGCTCGACCCGCGCGCCGCGCCGGGTCATCGAGGCCAGGGCCGCCGCGCAAACCACGGAGATGCTGCGCGCTGTCATCGAGTGGGGGACGGGCAGGAAAGCCAAGATAGACCGACCGGCAGCGGGGAAATCGGGCACCAGCCAGGATTTTCGTGACGCCTGGTTCGTGGGTTATGCCGGCGATCTGGTCGTGACGGTCTGGGTCGGAAATGACGACAACACGCCGACCCAGCGTGTTACCGGTTCGAGTATTCCGGCGACGATCTGGAAGGACTTCATGTCGACGCCGCTCGCCGCATCCGTGGCCAGCCCCGCGCGTCCAGAACCGGTCGTGCCCGAGGCCGAGCGCCCGGTGCGTGAAAGGCTCGATCCGACATTCATCGAGCGGCAGACCGATTAGGCGGCCAAGATCCGGGCGCTCAAATAGCCGCGTCCCGCTTCATCGGTATCCAGATCATCAGCAGGAAGGCGACGAAAGCAAACACGCCCGACCCCCCCATGATGGTCGCGAGCAGGAATGTCTGATCGAAGGCGAAGATCGCCAGCACCATCGAGAGCACCCCGGCCGAGACATACTGGGCCAACCCCAGCAGCGAGGCGGCGGCACCGGCCATATGGGGGTACGGCGAGATTGCCCCCGCCTGGATATTGGGTTGGGACATGCCCATGCCGAAGAAATAGACCACCGTGGGCAGGATGATTGACCAAATGGAAATCACATCCGACAGGATCAGGCCGAACATCGCCGCCCCCCCGACCGCGCTGCAGAAGGTGCCCGTCAGGCACATGCGTTCTATTCCCACTTGACGCACGATCCGGCTGCCCAGGAATGCGCCGGACATGAAGCCGACCGATGCAAAGCCAAACGAAAGTCCGAAGGCGATGGGCGACATGTCGAGTTGACCGACCAGGACGAAAGAGGCACCGAGCAGATAGGCGAAAAGCCCGCTGAAATTGCCAATGATTGTCAGCACATATCCCGCATAGGATTTGTTCGAGAGCATCGTTGCGAAATTGGCCAGCATCCGGGTGATACGGGTCGCGGAAGGATCGAGGCTCTTGTTGGTTTCCGGCAACATCACGATGACCAGCAGCATCGCCGTCGCGCCAAACCCGGTGAGAATCCAGAAGTTGGCCCGCCACCCGAACCAGATGACGATGAATCCGCCAAGGACCGGGGCGATGACGGGCGCGATGGCCACCACTGTCGTTACCACCGAATACATCCGCGCGGCTTCCTCGCGGGTGAACATGTCGCGGACGACCGCGCGCGCGACGACCGGCCCTGCCGCCGCCCCGATCGATTGAAACAGGCGGAAGATGATGAGTTGCTCGACGCTCGTCGCGAGTGCGCAGGCGACGCTGGTTACGAGGTAAATGCAGGTTGCGAACACGATCGTCGGTTTCCGCCCGAACCGGTCCGAGATGGGTCCGTAGATCGTCTGGGCAATAGCGAACCCCACCATGTAGACGCTCAGGGTCAGCTGGATCGATTCCGCATCGGTCATCAGGTCTCCCGCCATAATCGGGAATGCCGGCAGATACAGGTCGATCGTCATCGGGGCGAAGGAGACGAGCAGGCCCAGCAGCAGGGTCATGGCGAGCCGCCCCGGCATGGGGGTGTCGCTTTTTATCGAATAGCTCATAGAAGTTCGATTGTCCTGCCGCTGGCCGCTTCGGCGTCTGCCGGATCATGGGTGACCAGTAATGTCGGAATGCCATTGGCGCGGGCATGATCGAAGACGAAACTGCGGATGCGGTCACGTAGCAAGACATCAAGTTTCGAGAAGGGCTCGTCCAGCAGGAGCGCGCGGGGGCGCGACAGCAGGGTCCGCATCAGGGCCACGCGCGTGCGCTGACCGCCCGACAGGGTTGCCGGGTCCCGGTCGGCCATGCCGGCGAGCCCGGCTTCGTTCAGGGCGGTGTCGATCTGTGCACGACGGATATCCCGGCCGCGGACCTCGGGCGGCAATCCGAAGGCGAGATTGTCACCGACCGAGAGATGGGGGAACAGCAGGTCGTCCTGGAACAGGATGCCGATATGGCGCTGCTCGGGGGGCAGTCCGTCGAGCGCGTTTCCGGCGAGTGTGACCGCGCCCTGCGCCTCGAAGGCCGGTGCGAGGGTGCCGCAAATATAGGCGAGCAGCGAGGATTTCCCGCAGCCGCTCGGGCCCATCACCGTGGCGGCCTCCCCCGCCGGGACAACCAGTTCGATCGGCGCGAACAGTCGTTCGCCTTTCAGCGTCAGCGACACCTCGTGCAGTTCGAGGGAACTGTCTGCGTTGAGCGTCATCTGGGGTTTTTCCGATCGGGGTGCGGTACGTGTTGGCTTGCAGAATACCGGTGAATTCGAGCCGTGACAGCCCCGCTGCATGCTTTGTGAGAATGGCAGCCGGGTGGCCGATGGCTTTACGGCCCCCGGTGCAACCGATAAGAGGGATGAACGCCCCGGCGTTGAATGCTCACGGGGTAATTTGGGGGAAGTACCAATGAACGATTCGGCCCCGGCCGGCGGCGCCGTCAAGTGGCTGCCCTTGTTGCTCCTGATTGTGCTCGGCGCGATCTGGGGCGGTAACCCGTCCTTCTCCAAGTCTCTTGTCACAAGCGGGATTTCGCCCGCGGCTGTCGTGTTCTGGCAAACCCTCGGTGCCGGTGTGCTGCTGTCGATCGTTTGCATTGTGCGGCGCACGCCGATCCGGCTCAGCCGCCGCGCCATCATCTATTATCTCGTGATCGGCGTGATCGGGATTGACCTCGCTTACATCATGCTCGTCTTTTCCGTGCGCCATCTGACGGTCGGATATGTGTCCGTTCTGGTGCTGTTCTCGCCGCTCCTGACATATGTTTTTGCCATCCTGCTACGCATCGAACGGATCAATCTGCTGCGCGGCCTGGGAATCCTGGTCGGGTTCGCTGGTGCGGCGGTTCTCGTGGTGCCGGATGGCAGCCTGCCGTCACCGGACCTGCTGGGGGTGGCACTTCTCGCCTTTATCGTGCCGGCAGGATATGCGACGGCGAATATCTTCGCCGAATGGGGCCGCCCGGCGGATGCCGACAATGTGGCACTTGCCGCGGGAACGATGTTTGCGGCCGCCGCAGGCGCGCTGATCGTGACGCTCATCGCCGGCAACTTCCATCCGGTCTGGGTGGACTTTGCCCATCGCGAGGTGATTTTGTTCGGCTTCTCGCTGGCGACCGCGATCGCGTTTCTGATTTTCTATCTTATCGTTGCGCTGGCCGGCGCCGTCTATCTGGGTCAGGTCGGCTATATTGTCACCCTGGCCGGGGTCGGCTGGGGTGTGCTGTTCTTCGGCGAGACCGTGTCCGTGTGGCTCTGGGTCGCCATCGCGATCGTCGGTGTCGGCGTCGGGATGGTCAATCTCGGCAAGAAGAAGCCGGCGTGAACCGCTTGTTAGGGAAGTCCACATCATGAGTGCACCGGACACACGCGCTGTGAATGTCAGGATGCTGCCACTGGTCCTGCTGGTGGCGCTCAGCCTGTTCTGGGGGCTCGGCCCGTCGATCGTCAAGTTCGTCGCGCTCGACGGGGTGCCACCCCTGGGCATGGTGGTCTGGCAGACTGGCCTGGCAGGTCTGGTCTTTCTTGCCATCTGCGCCATCCGACGGGTACCGCTGATCTTCGACTGGCGTTATATGCGTTACTACCTGGCCATGGGCTGGATCGGGCTGGCGTTGCCGAACACCAACATGGTGTTCGTCATGCGGGAGATTCCGGTCGCCCTGATGGGGGTCATCATCATCACCGCGCCGGTGATCACCTATGTCGTGGCACTGATCATTCGTCTGGAAACCTTCACGCCGATGCGCGCCGCGGGCGTGGTGCTGGGCTTCGCCGGGGCGGCGGTTCTGGTCCTGCCGAGCGGCAGCCTGCCGTCGCCCGAAATGTTGCCGATGGCGTTACTGGCCTTTGTGACGCCGGCGCTCTGGGCGACAAGCAACGTGATCGCCGAGGTTTGGCGGCCGAAAGACGGCGACACATTCGCCCTGGCGATGGGGACGATGTTCACCGCTGCCATCGGCGCCCTTGTCGTCGCGTTGGCCACCGGGACGTTCCACCCGATCTGGATCGATTTCGGCCCAAGCGACTGGGTGATCATCGCCTATGCTGGGACCACGGTCTGCGCCTTCGCCCTGTTCTACACGATCGTCAAGCTGGCGGGCGCGGTCTACCTCGCCCAGGTCGGCTATCTGGTGCCGCTCATGGGCGTCGGCTGGGGCGCCTGGTTCTACGGCGAGGAGCCGACGGTCTGGCTGTGGCTCGCCATGGGCCTGGTGTTTGCCGGCGTCGCGCTGGTCAATCTCGGCAAGAAACCGGCGCCTCGGAACACCGACTAGTCCCGAAGCCCGACTAGGCAGCCAGCCGGAAGGCCGCCGCCGCGAGACGTTCGCTGGCTGTCGCCAGGTCGGCGTCGCTCGCCGGTGTGAAGGGCGGGCGGAGGTTGGCGAAGCCGGGGTCGTTGCGCTCGCGGGCGTGATAGGCCTTCATCACGGGGATCGCCGGCAGGCCCTTGAAGGCCATCCGCAGCTCGGTCAGATAGGTCTGGAGATCATCGGCATTCTCAGCCCGCCAGTTGGCGTAGACGTCCTGCGACTGGGGCGCGGTGACGTTCACGGTTGCCGAGATACAGCCGACGGCACCCTGCCGCAGGCCGGCCAGCAGAAATTCCTCCGAGCCCGGGAACAACCGGAATCCCGGCAGTTCGGCCAGGGTGCGTTCCATGCGCGGCCAGTCGCCGGATGAATCCTTCGAGCCGACCACGGTGTCGGGATAGGCCTCGACCAGCCGCGCGACCAGGCTCAGCGGCAGTTCGAAACCGACCTGCTGGGGAAAATTATAGAGGTATATCTGCAGCGCCGGATCGCCGACCCGTTCGATCACTTCGGCATAGGCGGCGAACAATCCATCCTCGCTCGGGGCCTTGTAGTAAAATGGCGGCAGCATGAGCACGCCGCCTGCGCCGTTCGCCAAGGCCTTGCGGGTCAGGGTGACCGTGTCCGGTATCGCGGTGCAGCCAACCCCGGCGATCACCTGAGGCCCGGTGATCCCCGCATCGGCCAGCGCATCGAGCAATATCAGGCGTTCATCGAGAGAAAGCGAGTTCGCCTCACCCGTGGTGCCCAGGGGGGCCACGCCGTTGCAGCCATTCGCAAGCAGCCACTGATTATGGGCGACGGCGCGCGGCACGTCGATTTCGAGGTCGGCGGTCATCGGCGTCAGCGAAGCGGCGAACACGCCGGCGGGTTGGGTGGCCATCATTTCTCTCCTGTATCTCCGGCGCCGGTTTTACACCGACATTCCTCAATCTGTCTCTGGGTCTTTCGGGGGGGCGCCCAGCGGCGGGACCCCGTTCTCCAATTGTGCGTTGAGCTGCTGGACCACATGATCCTCCAGATCATCCACCATGTCTTCGCTGATCGCCTTGCCGCGAATGGAGGCCCCTGAATCATGCACGCTGTTCGGATCGCCCGAGACCAGCGGGTGCCACCAGAATAGTTCCTTCCCCTCGGCCAGCAGCCGGTAGGCGCAGGTCTCGGGCATCCAGCGCAGCGCGGCGATGTTGTCGGGCTTCACCTTGACGCAGTCGGGCACGTTTCGGTTGCGGTTCACATAGTCGGTGCACCGGCAGGTGTCGTGATCGAGATAGCGGCACGCCACGTCGGTCAGCGCGAACTCTCCGGTGTCGGCGTCTTCCAGCTTGAAGAGACAGCACTGGCCGCAGCCGTCGCACAGGGATTCCCATTCCGCGTCATCCATGTCGGCCAGCGCCTTGGTTTTCCAGAAGGGTTCTGCGTCGGTCATGGGGTCGCCCGGTCAATCAGATGAATAAAGGAACCGCACACGGACCCGGCGACCGCGCCGGCGGCGCCCAGATCTTCGCCGCGTGCGTTCTCCGCCGCAAACAAGGGCGTGTTGGTCTGCTCGTCCAGAATGGACGCGTAGTGGAATTCATGGCCGTGGTAGCGGGCCCCGGCAGCCCCCAGCGGCCCGTCGCGATGGAGCCGCGCGACACGATACCCCAGATGGAGGCGCCGCTGGGCGAAGCTTGTCTCGACCGGCAGCAGATCCGCCATCGCGTGACGGGTCCCGTCCGCGTCGACGAGACCGCGGCCGAGCACCATATAGCCGCCGCACTCGCCGAAGATATCGACGCCCCGGTTGGCCGCGTCACGCAAACCGCCCAGAAACCGACCGGCCGCCGCAAGTGTGCCGGCGTGGAGTTCCGGATAGCCGCCGGGCAGGTAGATGGCGCCGGCAGATGGGTCCGGGGCCTCGTTCGCCAGCGGTGAGAAGGGCAGGATTTCCGCACCGGCTGTCCGCCAGCCGTCGAGGGTCGCGGGATAGGAGAAGGCAAACGCGGCATCGCGGGCAACGGCGATGCGCTGATCGAGCGGCGGCAGAGGTTCGGGCGCCGGCGCGTCGGGCAGGGAGATCCCGCCGGGTTGGGCCAGGGCGACGAGCGCGTCGATATCGACCGTCTCCGAGACCGCCGCGGCCGCCGCCTCGATGAATCGCTCCAGATCCGCGTGCTCGCCGGCCTGAACCAGCCCGAGATGCCGTTCGGGCACGGCCATAGCGGGGTTGCGGCCAACACTGCCGAGCAGATGGATGTCCGGGACGGCTGCCTTGGTTGCGGCGTGCAGCACGGCCTCGTGGGCGGGGCTTGCCACCCGGTTGAAAATGACCCCGGCGATCGTGACGTCGGCCCGGTGGCTGGCGAACCCGCGCACCACTGCCCCCACGCTCGCGGCCTGCTTTGCGGCATCAACGATCAGCACGACCGGCCAGCCGGTGAGGGCCGCGAGATCGGCGGTGGAGCCCGCGTCGGCCCGGTCGGGCAGATGGATCCCATCGAACAATCCCATGACGCCTTCGACGATAAGGGTGTCTGTCGAGCTGGCGGTGGTGGCCACCCGCCCAGCCAATGTGTCCGGCCGCATCGCCC
>JAQCFD010000082.1 GCA_027618305.1 Pseudomonadota bacterium | reverse complement strand
TTGTCGCGAAATCGGTCACCGGGCGCCGTTGGGTCATGCGCGGCGCCGACGACCGCGCGGGTCTCGCCCTGTCCCAGCGCCTCGGTCTGCCGGATGTGGTGGGCCGGGTGATGGCCGCGCGGGGGATCAGCCTCGATGCCGCCGAAGCTTTTCTCGACCCCACCTTGCGCGATGCGTTGCCCGACCCGTCGAGTCTGATCGGCATGGACGCCGCCGCCGCGCGCCTGGTCAAGGCGATCACCGACGGCGAGAGTATCGGCATCTTTGGCGATTATGACGTGGACGGTGCTACATCCTCGGCGCTGCTCGCGCGTTTCCTGTCGGCCGTGGGGGTTCCGGCCCGGGTGTATATCCCCGACCGCATGAAAGAGGGCTACGGCCCGTCGACCCCGGCCATGCTGCGCTTGCGGGCGGAGGGCATCAGCCTCGTCATCACTGTTGATTGCGGCACCACCGCATTCGAACCCCTGAAAGCCGCAAGTGACGCCGGCCTCGATGTGCTTGTGGTCGATCATCATGTGGCCGAACCGGCCTTGCCGCACGCGGTCGCGGTGATCAACCCCAACCGGCTGGACGACAGCAGCGGGCAGGGCGCGCTCGCCGCCGTGGGGGTGTCGTTCCTGTTTGCGATCGCGACCAACCGCATGTTGCGAGACACGGGCTGGTATGCCGCCAACAACCGCAAGGAACCTGACCTGCTTGGTCTTCTCGATCTGGTGGCCCTGGGCACCGTGTGTGACGTGGTGCCGCTCATCGGCCTCAACCGGGCCTTTGTCAGCCAGGGGCTGAAGGTCATGGCCAAGCGCCAGAACCCGGGCCTGGTGGCGCTGGCGGACGTGGCACGGGTGGATTCCCGTCTGACCGAGTATCACGCGGGCTTCCTGCTCGGGCCCCGGGTCAACGCCGGCGGCCGTGTGGGCGAGGCGCCGATGGGCGCGCGCCTGCTGATGACCCAGGACCCCGACGAGGCGGCCGAGCTCGCGCGTCGGCTTGATGAGTGGAATACGGAAAGGCGCGAGATCGAGGCCCATGTCCTCGATGTGGCGATGGCCCAGGCCGAGGACATCGGTTCGGATGCCGCGTTGATCGTCGCGTCGGGCGACGGCTGGCATGCGGGCGTCATCGGCATCGTCGCCGGGCGCCTCAAGGAACGGTTCAACCGCCCGGCCTTCGTGATTGGCTTCGAGGGTGATACCGGCAAAGGCTCAGGCCGTTCGGTCGAGGGCGTGGATCTCGGCAGCGCGGTTATCGCGGCGCGCCAGGCGGGCCTGCTGGTGAATGGCGGCGGCCACAAGATGGCGGCAGGCCTAACGGTCGAGCGGAGCAAGCTCCCTGAACTGCAGCGCTTCCTCGACGAACGGGTCGCCAACGATCTGGCGCGCAACGCGGTGATCCCGACGCTGCACATCGATGGGTCCCTGGCTGTGAAGGGCGTACAACCTGAATTTGTAGAATCCCTTCAGCGGCTGGCACCGTTCGGTGCCGGTAATTCCGAGCCGCGCTTCATGCTCCCGTCGGTGCGCGTGGCCAAGGCCGACGTGGTCGGCGCGGGGCATGTGCGGTGTTTTCTGTCGGGGCCCGATGGCGGGCGGCTCAAGGCGATCGCGTTCCGCGCGGCGGGTGAGCCTCTGGGGGATGCGCTGCTGCAAACGGATGGCCTCGCGCTTCAGCTGGCCGGCAAGCTGCGCCCCGACAACTGGCAGGGCCGCGACGATGTGCAGATGATCATCGACGACGCGGCGGCTGTCTGAGCCGTATCAGGACTCGTAGGCGGCCGCGAAGAACCGCGCTTCCAGGTGAAGCGCATCCTCAAACGCCGTCTCGGCACGTGCCCGTGCCGCCACGTCGGCCGCTGCGGCCTCCCGGTCGAACTCCGACCGCATCCATTCGACGAAATCCCTGAAGTCCGGCAGCGCGTGGAGCGTGATCCATTCGGCCAGATAGAACCGGGCGGGCATCTCGGCCTCACCGCGCGCGACCGCGTCGGACGCCGATGTGGCCCAGCTCAGATACACCCATTCCACCGGCACCAGTACGGCGAGGATGTCGAGATAGGTGCCCGCCGCGCGTTGTCGGTCCATCAGGGCCGCGAAGTCGTCCAGCACCGGATGCTTGAGCGGGTTATCGAAGGTCGGCGCGGGCTGGCCGAAGGCGTCGAAGCTGCGCAGGAAGTAATCATTCTCTTCGTCGGTCAGGACGCCGAGGAATTGGGCGAAGCGCGTCTTCTCCGGCATCCCGGGCGCCATGGCCACGGCGTGGCCGACCGCGCCCGTCAGATCATTGATGAAGCCATAGTCCAGTCTGAGATAGCGGGCATAGACCCCATCGTCGATCGTGTCGGCGACCAGATCGCGCACGAAGCGGTGTTCCACCGCCGCGTCCCAGGCCGGGCGATGGGTGTCGCGGAGCTGTTCGCTGAGGCGATTGGTGGGAGACGACAGTGTCTGGGCCATGCTGTTTTCAACCATGTTCTGGCGTATCGGATCGTGAATGAATTCGGATACCACCCACAAAGCGCAAACGCATCTGTCGTTTTGTGCTGTGCGGGGTTGATTTCAGCGCGTCCAGTCGTTATCTCGACTGCGCCGGACATTGGCCCCGGAGTCCCCATCGTCTAGAGGCCTAGGACACCACCCTTTCAAGGTGGAGACACGGGTTCGAACCCCGTTGGGGATACCAACTTTCTATTCTTGCACCCTTAGTGACTTACGGCCGCGTCGTGGAATGTCACCATGCGGCCGCGGTCCTCGTCCCACAGCGTCATCCGCATGGCGGTGAAGCCGTCACGCAGCGACATCGGCCGCACGTTGTGCAGTTCCGCGATGGCCTCGTGACACTCCTGAAGCCGGTAGTTCGGAATCTGGCTGTTCAGGTGGTGGACGTGATGAAACCCGATATTGCCGGTGAACCATTGAAGAACTCGCGGCAACCGAAGGAAGTTGGAGCTTTGCAGCGCGGCCCTGGATGCATCCCATGTGTCGTGATGGTTCCATTCCGTCTGCTCCCCCCGGTGCTGCACCGAGAACAGCCAGGCACCGATGATCGCTGCGAGCGCCATTGCCGAAAATTGCACGACAGCCACATGCGCATAGCCCAGGAGCAGTCCCAGGCTTGCCAGTCCAGCGAAGATGAGGAGGGTCGTGAGGTGAACCTGGCGGCGTTCAACGCGCCATGATTTGGGCATGTCGATGGGGAATCGGTAAAACAACAGGAACACAAAGGGGGGCAGTATCAGGTTTGCAATCAACGGGTGGCGCGTGAAGCGGTGCCAGAAACGTTGTCGCCCGTTCAGCGCTCGATACTCGGCCACTGTCAGGCAGTTGGCATAGAGATCGACACCGGTCTGCCGGCGGTCGAGGTCATTCCAGATGCCGTGGTGCGCAGCATGCTGCCGACGCCAGGCCGTATACGGCGTCAGCGTCAGGAGGCTGCAGGCGAAACCGAGGATGTTGTTGGCGCGGGCCGAGCGGAAGAACGCGCGGTGCCCGCAATCATGTTGAATAACGAACACGCGCAACAGGAACCCGGCGGCCAGTGGAGACAGCGCGAGGGTGATCGCGAAGGACACGTCCCAAAGCGCATACATCGCCGCACAGACCGCAAAAAAACCGCCGAAGGACGAGGCAATCTGGCTCAGGCTTCGCGTGAACGACGGCGTCCTGTATTGCGCGGCTGCGCGGCGCAAATTCTCGTATCCGGCCTGTTGGTCGGGGGGCCGGATCTCAGTTCGTGATTCGATGTCTTCGCTCCAAATGTTTCGCCCGGGCGGAATGCCGATGGCTGCGTCGGCGCGCGACCGTTTCCGGGCTTTCGTCACTCCGGCGCCCGGACCTGATTACGCCCTGGTTGGGGGATTCCCCGGCGGCAAGCATGTTGGTTTTCAAATGTGCTTGAAAATCAGCGCGCCGGAAACTCTATACAATAAATGGGAGCAAATACTGTGATTTCCAGATTTTGTCGGCATAAAAATAATAACGGCAGTTAAGTTTGTTGCAACCCCAAGTCATTTGACGAATTCCATTGATAACAAAGAACTATATTTGTAATCCGGTCGAAGCGTTCTCTGGCGATACTGGATAATCGGTATTCTCGAACTCACAGCTGACCGGGTATTCTCTCGTTCCGATGACGGGAGACCTCGCCTATACGAGCCGAATATCGGGATCGAGGCCGAGCAGATGCTGGCCGATCAGCTGGAAGAAGGCGAGGCGGCCCTGCAGTTGCTGGGTCACCGTGTTGGCATCGCGCAAGCGCCGTTCAAACGGCTGACTGGCGAATACCGACGTTGTTCCCGCCGCGTGATAGACCGCGCCGACAGCGTTCTTGGCCTCGTGGATGGCATGGGTCACCGCCATGCGGATGGCGATCCGGTGGTCGGGCGTATAGGCGCCACCGGCGGCCACGTCGTTCCACAGGGTCTCGGCAGTCTCGAGGACGAAGGCGCGCGCTGCGCGCAGGCGGGTTTCGGCTTTGCCGTATTCGAACTGCGCGACGGCATCCTCGCGCAGGGTCGGCGCGCCGCCGCGCGGCGCCTTGTTTTGTGCCAGTTCCTCGAACGCCGCCATCGCCCCGCGCGCGATGCCGAGCGCGATGCCGGCAAAGGCACAGCCATAGACGCTCTGCGCGGGCAGCCGGTAGAGCGTCCCGTCGGCAAAGCGCGGCGTGTCGGCCTGGGGCACCAGCGTGTAATCGGGCGCAAAGCCGAACGCGTCGGGTACAAACAGGTCGGCGACGGCATAGCGGTCGCTGCCGGTGCCGCGCAGGCCTATGACGTCCCATGTGTCGGTGAGGGTCACGTCGGCGCGCGGGAACAGCAGGGTGCGTTCACCGCCGGATTTGCCGCCGGGGCTGCCGTCGGTGTCGACGATGCGGCAGCGCCCCCCGAACCAGCTCGCGTGCCGCCCCCCGCTGGCGAAGTTCCACACACCGGTGACCCGATAGCCGCCCTCCGTAATGACAGCCTCGCCCTGTCCCGGACCCCAGGCCAGCACGGCGCGCGGATCGGCAAACACGTGATTTGCCGCCGCCGGTTCGAGATAGGCCGCCGCCATCGAGCAGCCCGCCGCCTGCGCGAGACACCAGGCGACGCTGCCATCGGCCGCCGCGATCGTCTCCATCAGTTCAAACAGCGCGCCGGGGTGCAGCTCCGCGCCGTCGAGCGCGCGCGGCAGCAGCAGCCGAAACAGCCCAGCCGCGAACAACGCATCGAGCAGGTCGGTTGGTAATTCACCTTCGGCATCGATGCGTGGCGCCGCAGCGACGATCGCCGGGATCAGCGCCGCGACACGGCTTTGGATGTCACCGCTGGGAGGCGTGATGCGCGGATTCTTGCCGACGTTGGGTTTCGGGCGAGGCGCTCGTACCTCCGGGAGGGGCAGATTGACTGGTTTCTGGGTACGAGGATCTTGGCCGTCCCGTGCCTGGGCCATGATCGCGCGGGCTCGGGCGCGCCAGCCGTCTATTCCGCCCAACGGTCGCAGCGTGTAGGTCCCGAGGCTGATGCGGAATGTGGGGCCGCCCTTGATCCGCCCTTTGACGGCCATGGTTTTGGCACCGCCGCGCGTGATCCGACAGATCAGGCCGGGGGTATCCGTGTCCACCAACTCCACAGCATCGCTGGCAGGCAGGGCGTGGCGTTTGATCTTGTCGGCGGTCAGCTTGGTCTTGGGCATGGGTGTCTCTTCGTCCTGTGTCCATGGGTGCGTGATGGACACTATGTGGACACAAAATGATGTTAACCCCAGGCGTGATAGAAAAGCGAATGGTATCGCGGCCTAACGCGTTTGCGCTGCGTTGGGGATGACAGCGTTTCCCGACAGACGACGAGTCCGTGCCTCATACGGCTTGAGCAAATCAGCGTTCCTGTCTCATGATGGTTCGGAAGAACATTTTATTCCGAAAAGAGGGGGAAGACTCATGCCGATTTACAAAGGCGACGAAATGGTGCCGACGCCGGACAGCGCCCGCCCGCACATCATGATGAAGCAGTATGGCGGCGAGCTGATCAAGGCCGGGATCGTGAACTACGCGCAGGGCGACGCGCCGCCGCCCCATGTGCATCCGACCGACGAACAGTGGATCTACCTGCTCGAGGGGCGCCTCGCGGCGATCCTGGGCGACGAGATGGACATCATCGGCCCCGGCGACATGGTCTACATCCCGCGCGGTGTGCCCCACGGCATCCGTCTGCTCGGAGACGAGTGCACCTTCTTTACCTGCAAGAGCCCGGCCGGCTCTGGCGCACTCAGCGAGGACTACACGCCGATTCCGAATCTGGATGAAATGATCCAGCGGCTCGACGAAGCGGAGGCCAATGCCTGAACGCTGCTGCCGTCGAACGCGATGTTGAATATCTGGCTTGTGCCCGGGGGGCATCTCGAACCAGAGGTGGCCCCAACCCGCTCCGCACCGCCTCAAGCCGGTTTAGTCCGATTTGGCTTCCGCAGCGGCGCCCCAGAACGTGACAGCCGCGTCGAACGCCGCTGCGTGAAAGGCCCGAGCATCAGGACCTTCCTCGGCCCCCGAATACTGCGCCACGCGCCGGGCACAGTCGAAGAAGCCAGCGGCAGGCAAACCGCCACGCGCTTTGCTGATCACGAGCGCCGCAATAAACGGGTGCCCCACGGCGGCATCCTCCTCCATGAGGCACTCCAGTGCGATTGTGAGCTGATGGATGGTGTTGGGTGGTGAGAGTTGCAGCGCTTTGGCCAACGCCTGGTAGGTGATCGGCACCCGCTGTCGCGCGACCTGTTCGAGAAACGCGCGCACCCTGGAGTTGAGGGGCAGCGCTTCGCAGACGGCGATCTTGTTGTCTTCAGGCGTGTCGGACATGGCTGTCATGATGGGTCCTTTACGAGACGGCGCACGGCGTTGATTCCAATTGAGCCCGAAATGGCGCGCGCTCTACCGATACAGGATCACCGGTATCTTGCAGCTGCGGACCATCTCGGTGGTGGTCGAGCCGATGATCAGGCTGCGGATGCGCGAATGGCCGTAGGCGCCCATCACCAATAGATCGACGCCCTCGCGCTCGACCGCTTCCGAGATCACCGTGTCGGGCTGTCCGGGAACGATGTTGGCCTCGACGATGTAGCTGCCAGCCTCGAGCATGGCGCGGGCGTCGTCGAGGGCCTTCACGTTCGCTGCGGATTCCGTACCGCCCATCAACAAACGGCAGCTCAGTCCAGCAAACAGAGGACTGCGCGCGACATGGTCGACCGCCTTCATGCAGCTGGTGCCGCCGTCGAAGGCGATCATGAACTTGTTGATCGGCTTGAACGCCCGCGCGGCGACCATGACCGGCTTGCGGCTCGTGCGCACGACCCGTTCAAGGTTGGAGCCGAGATGCAGCTTGGCGAAGTCGGCCGCTTCCCCGCGCTTGCCGATGACGATCAGGCCGGCGCCGGCCTCGGTCTCGGCGACCGTGTCGATGATGTCGCCAAAGCGAAGCCGCACCGAGACATTCTGGATGCCGTCTTCCTCCAGGCGCGCCTTGGCGTCGTCGAGGATGGCCCGGCCGATCTTCTGGGACAGCTTGGCCCGCTGTGCATCCAGATCGGTGAGTTCTGCCAGCAGCGCGGTGCGTGCGCCGAGCGTGATGTTGCCGCTCAGATTGGCGCGGTCAGGGCCGCCTTCGCGGCGGCCGAGCACATGATGAACTTCGACGGCGGCACCCGTCCGGCCCGCGACCCAGGCCGCGTGATCGCACACGCTCTGGGAATAGATGGAGCCGTCGACGAAAGCGATCAGCTTTTCCATGCTTGTCATCCTAATGCCCCATCAACTGCTGCAGCGCGCCCGGCCGGTCGTGAATGGCCAGCTTGTCGACGATGGTCTCGCTGGCCTCGTTCAGGCCGATGATCTCGACTTCGGCCCCCTCGCGGCGGAATTTGAGCACAACCATGTCGAGCGCCGCCACGCTGGAGATGTCCCAGATATGCGCCTGGCTGACATCGATGACCACCCGTTCCAGCGCCTCGCGGAAATCGAACGCGTCGTTGAAGGCACCCGCGGAGGCGAAGAAGACCTGGCCTTCGACGACATAGGTGCGGGCCTTGCCGTCGTCCGAAATGGTCGAGGTGATGCGGAAGATCTGGGCGATCTTCCAGGTGAAGAAGATGCCCGACAGGAGCACGCCCACCAGCACGCCGATGGCGAGATTGTGAGTGAACACGACGCTGGCCACCGTGGCCAGCATGACAACCGAAGAGCTGCGCGGATGGGTCCGCAGAGATTTGATGGACGACCAGCTGAAGGTGCCGATCGACACCATGATCATGATGGCGACCAGCGCGGCCATGGGGATCTGTTTGACCCAATCGCCGAGCACGACGATCAGGAACAGCAGCACGGCACCGGCGGTGAAGGTGGACAGGCGGCCACGCCCGCCCGATTTCACGTTGATCATCGATTGGCCGATCATCGCGCAGCCGGCCATGCCGCCGATGAAGCCGGTCGCGGTGTTGGCCAGGCCCTGGCCGATGCATTCCTGGTTCTTGTTGCTTGGCTGGTCGGTCAGATCGTCGACGATCGACGCGGTCATCAGGGATTCGAGCAGGCCCACGGCGGCCACAGCGGCGGCGACCGGGAAGATGATCCACAGGGTCTCGAAATTGAGTGGGATATCCGGCAGCAGAAAGATCGGCAGTGTCGACGGCAACTCGCCCATATCGCCGACCGTGCGCACATCGAAGCCGAACGTCATGGTGACCGCCGTCAGCGCGAAGATACAGATCAGCGGCGAGGGGACGGCCTTCGTGACATAGGGAAACAGGTAGATGATCGCCAGCCCGGCGGCGACCATCACGTAGGTCAGCCAGGGCACGCCAGCAGCTCGGGCAACTGGGCCATGAAGATCAGGATCGCCAACGCGTTCACGAAGCCGGTCATCACCGAGCGCGAGACGAAGCGCATGACGTAGCCCAGCTTGAGCATGCCCGCGGCGATCTGGATAAGACCCGCCAGCACCGTCGTCGCCAGCAGATATTGCAGGCCGTATTCCTTGACCAGGGTCACCATCAGGACGGCGGTGGCCGCGGTCGCGGCGGAGATCATGCCCGGCCGCCCACCCGTAAACGCGCAGATCACGGCGATGGAGAAGGACGCATACAGCCCGACCTTGGGGTCGACCCCGGCGATGATCGAAAAGGCGATGGCCTCGGGAATGAGCGCCAGGGCGACAACCAGCCCGGCGAGGACGTCCGGACGTATGTTGCCGAACCATTGTTCGCGGTAGGCACTGAGAGAGATCATACCAGTTCCGGAACAGATACAGCGATCGACCGGCCGCATGGGGCTGGCGCGCGCATCGTTTGAGTTGGGAGGTGCGAATACCCGTGATTGCGGGCTATTGGCCGGGTTCAATCCCGGTGCAGGCCGCGTTGACCGTACATAGGCGAGCGCATATTGCAATGCAACATAATCGCTTGCGCAGGTCCTGTGCGCGCGCATGTGTTGGGCTGGGCGCCCCATCCTCAGGAACAGGCTTGAGTCGACTCCTGCCGGTCCTCACAACGGTCTGTGCGGACAACGATCCGGCAATCTTCAGGGAGGACCTCAATTAATGCGCACGCCCCGTCTCGACCGCGACAACCAGCAATGGATTTTCGATTATCTCGTGCAGGAGACCGGCAAGGTCTTTCACTGGGACGAGGAGGGGCGGCCGTTGCCCAAAAGCGTGAAGAGCCACGCCCAGATTTCCAAGCATCTGGGGCGCATTGGCCAGCGGCTTGAGCGGGTCGCGGCCGAGGAAGAGGCCGTCGGCCATTCCGCCACCGCGTTC
Organism: Pseudomonadota bacterium; assembly: GCA_027618305.1. Taxonomy (GTDB): domain Bacteria; phylum Pseudomonadota; class Alphaproteobacteria; order UBA6615; family UBA6615; genus UBA8079. The sequence goes on along the minus strand of JAQCFD010000082.1, from coordinate 2,143 downwards.
GAACTCTATTATCGCGCGTCGTCCACCTTCGCGCTGGCGCAGCATCCTGTGCTCGAGACCAATGACGAGAAGCGCTACCTGCATGGCCGCTGCATCGCCAACTACGAGAAGGTGATCGAGCATGCGCCCTATCCGATCGAGCGCCTGGAGGTCCCGTTCGAGGGGGACGAGCTGCAGTGCAACTTCCACATGCTGCCGGGCAAGCCCAACGCGCCGCTGGTGATCTTCATTCCCGGCTGCGACATGACCAAGGAGAACTATCCCGATCCGCGTATCATGCAGTCGCATCTGCGCGGCATGCACATGCTGGTGATCGACGGGCCGGGTCAGGGCATGTCGAACCTGCGCGGGATCAAGCTGACCCCCACCAATTATGAGCGCGCGGTGCTTGCCATCGCCGAGCATATGGCCGAACGCGAAGAAGTCGACGCCGAGAAGATCACGGTCTACGCGCTGTCCATGGGCGCTCATTGGGGGCTCGAGGTCGCGGCGTCGGGCCATCCGCTGATCAAGGCGGTGGCCGCGCCCTGGACGTCTGCGCTGGACAAATACTTCATCCTCGACACCTTCTCGCCCCGCTACAAGCAGCTGTTCGGCTACCTGATGGGGGCGTCCAGCGAGTCGGAGCTCGACGGCTGGGTCTCTCAGATGACCGTCGAGGGGCGCGAGGCCGACATCAAATGCCCGGTGCTGCTGACCGTCGGCGAGTATGATTCCCGCAGCCCGGTCGAGCTGGTCTACGAGTTCTACGACAAGATCAACGCGCCCAAGGAACTCTGGGTCTATGAGGACACCTATCACCAGGCCCGGATGTTCGGTGAGGCGCAGCCGCGCCATGACCATCACATGATGTGTCACGACTGGCTGGTGGATGCCCTCGATGGCAAGTACGGCGCTGGTCACGACAAGAAGATGTATCTGCGCGCCGGCGGCGGTGGTCCCAACGGCCACCAGGGCGAGGGACAGGACGCGCTGCACTGGTGGGAGTAGCTAGGCGACGTTCGCGAAGGCCTGCTCGCAAATATCCTGGGCCCGCGCGTAGGCCTTCGCGATGTCGATCGACAACCCTTCGCGGAAGGCGATCAGCGCGGGGTTCTGGCGTGCCGCGTGGGTGATGTAGCCGAAGGGGCGATACGGTCCCGGCAGCCGGAACGGCAGGATCGCGTAACCGCCTGAATCGACCAGGCTGCCGGCGACCAGGTCCGGCAGCACCGTCAGCATGTCGGAACCTTCCATTACCGCATGCATGGCACCGGCGGAGTTACTCTCGAAGGCAGGCAGGTCGATGTAATCGACCCCGACGGCGGTCAGGGCATGACGCGTGTCGCGGTTGAGCAGACTGCCGCGTGCGTGGGTTATCCAGCGGGCCTTTGACAGCAACGCGGGCGTGATCCGGTCGACCGTCAGCAACGGATGGCCGGCGCGGCAAACGATGACATTTTCCCCACGCGTCAGGCGCTCGACGATCAGGTTCGGGATTCCCTCGATTACGTCCACCGGCGCCATGATCAGGTCGAGCTGACCCTCGACCAGCTGGGTCAGGAGCTCGGGGGCGTAACCGTTCTGGAGCACGATGCGGATGTCAGGATGGCGCTGGAGCCAGGACGCGATGAAGCTGGAGGCAACCCGCTGACTGTGGAACGGCGGGGCGCCGATCCGCAACTCGCCCTGTTGTCCCGCGGCGACCCGGTCCGCCAGCTCGGATATCTGCTCGGTGGCGGTGCGGATGGAGCGTCCGTAACTGGCGAGTTCGATACCCAGCGCGGTCGGGGTTACGGGTTTGCGCCGGGACGCGAAGATCGGCGCGCCAAGCTGGGCCTCCAGCGCGCTGGCCATGCGGCTCAGGGCCGGCTGGCTTGTGTGCAGCCGTTCGGCAGCCAGGGTGAACGACTGGCAATCGAGAATTTCGGTCAGCTGCACCAGGTGTTTCGGATCGATCATCATATCAGGATGATATGATGATATGAGTTATTATGATTTATCAATCTATTTTGTCTGGGCTAGGCTTGCTTCCAACAGAGGCCGGCGTAACCGGTCCCACGAACATCATTGGGAGATGAATATGCGTTACCTGCTGAATTTAGCGTTCGCATCCGCCGTGTTGGCTGCGGTGCTGTCGATGCCCACCACGGCCCACGCGAAG
>JAQCFD010000081.1 GCA_027618305.1 Pseudomonadota bacterium | reverse complement strand
CTCGACACCACCTTCGCCGAGCCCTACCCGGAGAAAAGCCAGGCCCGGACCCGCCCGAGCGGCGACTCCCTCGCGCGTTACGGATCGGGTCTGATGCCGGTCGACCACGAGCAGAAGAGCCCGTCCTCGCCGATCTTCAACTATCCCTACACGCGCACCCGCGAAGCGCTGGAGACGATGCGCAAGACCGATGAGTGGGACCCGTGCCACGGGCTCAAGCTGCGTTACGTGAACCCGGACAACGGCGACTCCCCGATGCCGACGATCGGCACCTTCATGCAGCTCCTGCCGAAGGGTTTCGAGACGTCGAGCTATCGTTGCACCGACGGGACCGTCTACTCCGTGGTCGAGGGCACCGGCAAAACCATCATCGGTGACCAGACCTTCGAGTGGAGTCCGCGCGATCATTTCGTCGTCCCGTGTTGGGTGCCCCAGCGGCACATCGCCAACGAGGACGCGGTGCTGTTCAGCTTCTCCGATCGTCCGGCCCAGCAGAAGCTCGGCCTGTGGCGCGAGGACCGCGGGAACGCCTGAATGACGGACCATGTCGCGGCGCTCGCCGACTTTCCCCTTCGACTGCGCATGGCGTCATGGTTCTCCTTCGTCGGCACGCCGTTGACCGATGCCGAACGCGAGGATGTCGAGGAGTACACCCAGACGCTGGGTCTCGGCAGCCTGAAATTGGCCGAGCTCAAGGACTGGCGGGCAGTCGAGGCCTGCATCAAACAGACCGACTGGGACGCGGCCTGGTGGCAGGCCGAGGAAGACCACCGCAAGGCGCTGCTCGAGCAGGCCGTCGCGAAGGTCGGCGATATGGCCCTCACCCGCGCCCTGACCGATCTGTCCGATAAGGTCTCCGATGTCGTGCATGGCGCGGCCGCCGTCGCCGCCTCGCGCGGCGGCGTGGCCGACCAGGGTCTGACCCGGTCCGCGGCCGGTGCCGCCACGATGTCCGCCTATCAGGCCGCCGTCGAGAAAGCCGCCAATGACACCGCCAATGTCGCAGATGGTCACGCGTTCGCCGCCAAATTCCGGCTGTTCGAGGCCGGCCATTGGCCGCTCTGCGTGCGCGCCGGCACCTTCTACATCTTCTAGCTTTTCCGATGCTGCGAGCCGACCGATGACCGAACCCCGCGACTGCCGCCCGTTTTTTCAGCCGGAAAGCGTGGCCATCGTCGGGGCGGGTGAGCGTCTGACGAGTTCGGGCGGCGCGGTGCTGCGAAACCTGATCGCGTCGAACTACGCCGGCCGCATCGTGCCGGTGAACCCCAAGGGCGGCGAGATTCTCGGCCTGCCCGCCGCCACATCCCTGTCGAAACTCGACACGCCGGCGGATCTCGTCGTCGTCGTGATCCGTCCCGACTTCATCCTCGATATCGTCGACGAGGCCGCCGCGACCGGCCACAAGAATTTGATGATATTGCCCGGCGGCTTCCGCGAGGCAGGGGAAAACGGCGCGGCGCGCGAGGCCGAGCTGTTGCGCAAGGCGGACGCCGCCGGCATCACCATCTTCGGCCCTAACTGCGCGGGCATCATCCACCTGGCCGAGGGCGCGCCCTTCGCCGCGACCTTCCTGCGCGACCTGCCGCCCGGCGGAGGCATCGCCGCGATCTCCCAGTCGGGCGCGATCACGGAAGAGATCATCGCCAAGGCCAATATCGACAATCTGCCCGTCAGCACCGTCGTCTCGGTCGGCAACGCCGTCCATCTCGAGGTCACGGACTATCTCGAATATCTCGGCAACCAGGACGCCTGCAACTGCGTGCTGCTCTATATCGAATCCCTCGCCGACGCGGACCGGTTCCGCGACGTCGCCCGGCGGGTCGCGGCGAAGAAGCCTGTCGTCGCGCTGATGGGCGGTGGCTCCGAACAGGGCGCGTCGGCCGTACGCAATCACACGGGCGGCACGGCCATGCCCAACGCCGAGATCGACGCCTTCCTGCGCGATTGCGGCGTGATCCGCGTCCCGTCGGTGCGGCGCCTGTTGCTCGCGGCCAAGGGCTTCGGCCTGCACCCGAAAGGCATCGGACCGCGGGTCCTGCTGCTGTCCAACTCGGGCGGGCCGGGGGTGATCACCACCGATCAGCTGCGTGCCGAGGGGCTGGAGATGCCCGACCTGCCGGACGCCTATGCGACAGCGCTGCGCGAGATTTTGCCCGGCGAGGCCGCGGTGGCCAACCCGATCGACCTTCTCGCGGACGCGCGCGAGGACCGGTTCGGCCCCGCCTTCGAGGGCGCTCTCACCCATGGGTCCGACACCTTCGATGCGATCCTGATGATCCATGTCGTGCCGTTCATGGTCGATGCGGGCCCGATCATTGACACGCTTTCGGACCTGGCCCGGGATGCGGACCTGCCCTGCTTCCACTCGATGATGGGCACCCTCGAGCATCAGCCCGAATGGTTTGCCAAGATGGAAGCCGCCGGGGTCCCGGCGTTCAACGATTCCGAATCCATGGCCGAGACGGCCGGAATTCTGGCGCAGTATCCGAAGCTGCGCGCCTCGATCTCCGACGGTTAGAGCTTCACACTGCGCAGCCGGAGCGCGTTGGCGATCACGGAGACGGAGCTCAGGCTCATCGCCGCGGCGGCCACCATCGGGCTGAGCAACACGCCCATAACCGGATAAAGAACCCCCGCCGCCAGCGGGATTCCCGCCGCGTTGTAGGCGAAGGCGAAGAACAGGTTCTGGCGAATGTTTCGCAGGGTCGCTGTCGCCAGGCGACGCGCCCGCACCAGCGCCATCAGGTCGCCCGTCACCAGGGTGATCCCGGCGCTCTCCATGGCGACGTCGGTGCCGGTGCCCATGGCGATACCGACATCGGCATTCGCCAGTGCCGGCGCGTCGTTGATCCCGTCGCCGGCCATCGCAACCAAACGCCCCGCGGCGCGAAACCGGTCAACGACCGTGCTTTTGTCCTCCGGCAGCACATCGGCCTCGACCTGTTCAATACCGAGCTTCGACGCCACGGCGGCGGCGGTCACAGGATTGTCGCCCGTGACCATGACGATCTCGAGCCCTTGATCGCGCAGCGCGCGCAGCGCATCGGGGGTCGTTTCCTTGACCGGATCGGCGATCGCGAGGAAGGCAGCAAGGTGCCCATCCACGGCCAGGAAAACGGCTGTCGCGCCCAGACGGCGCGCGGCGTCGGCGGCATCCGCCAGCGGATCGACGGCCACACCCAGATGCGCCATCAGGCTCGGGTTGCCCAACCCCACCCGCCGGCCATCAATGGTGCCGGTCACACCCTTGCCCGGAATGACCGCGAAGTCGGTCGCAGCGCCCATCGCGATGACCTTGTCTTCGGCCGCGCGCAGGACGGCCTCCGCCAGAGGATGTTCGCTGCCCCGCTCCAGCGCCGCGGCGAGACCCAGGGCCTCATCCGCATCGAAACCATCCACCGCAGTGATTCCGGTGACGGCCGGGCGGCCCTCGGTCAGGGTACCGGTCTTGTCGACGATCAGCACGTCGACCCGGGCCAGCGCCTCCAGCGCCGCGGCATCGCAGACCAGCAGCCCGGCACCCGCGCCCCGGCCCGTCGCCACCATGATCGACATGGGCGTCGCCAGACCCAATGCGCACGGACAGGCGATGATCAGCACCGACACGGCGGCCACCACGGCGAAGCCCAGCGCCGGTGGCGGGCCCCACACAGCCCAGGCACCGAACGCGACGACCGCGACCGCCACCACCAGGGGTACGAACCAGGCCGCGACTTGGTCGGCCAGGCGCTGGATGGGGGCGCGCGACCGCTGGGCCTTCGACACGAGCGCGACGATCTGGGACAGCATCGTCTCGGCGCCGACCTTCTCGGCCTGCATGACAAACCCGCCCGCGCCATTGACTGTGCCGCCGATGACCCGGTCGCCGGCCTGTTTCTCAACCGGCATGGCCTCACCGGTCACCATGGATTCATCCAGCACCCCCGCGCCCTCGACGATGGCGCCGTCCGTCGGCACGCGCTCGCCCGGGCGCACCCGCAGCCGGTCGCCGGCCACGATCGCATCGAGCGGGACCTCCCGGTCCATGCCATCGCGTCCGATGCGCAGCGCTGTCTTCGGCGTGAGATCCAGCAGCGCGCGCAGGGCATCGCCGGTACGTTCACGCGCGCGCAGTTCCAGCACCTGCCCCAGAAGGACCAGCACGATGATCACCGCGGCGGATTCGAAATAGAGCGCCGTGCCCCCGTCATGGCCCCGGAATGACGCCGGAATGAGCCCCGGCAACACGACCGCGACGAGGCTGAACAAATAGGCCGCGCCGGTGCCCAGCGCGACGAGGGTGAACATGTTGGGACTGCGATGGAGGATCGACTGCCAGCCGCGCACGAAAAACGGCCAACCCGCCCACAGGACCACGGGTGTCGCCAGCACCAGTTGCGTCCACGCGAACCCGGCGCCGAGCAGATGCGCAAATGAGATCGCGGGAATCATATCGCCCATCGCCATCAGCAGAAGCGGGACGGCAAACAGTGCGCCGATCCGGAATCGCCGGGTCATGTCGATCAATTCCGGGTTCGGCGCCTTCTCGGCCGTGACCGACATGGGCTCCAGCCCCATACCGCACAGCGGACAGCTGTCGGGCCCATCCCGGACGATCTCCGGATGCATGGGGCAGGTGTATTGGGTGCCTGGCGCGGCGACCGGCACCGGGCGTTCGTCCGGTGGCAGCAGATAGAATGCCGGGTCGCCGGCGAACTTCGCCGCACAGCCCGCCGAGCAGAAGTAATAGCTCTGCCCCGCATGGTCATGGTGGTGCGCGGTGGTCGCCGGATTGACGTCCATGCCGCAGACCGGGTCTTTCACGGTCTCGGCGGCGTTGTCCGTTGTCATGCTGTTGCTCATGTCAGCCGCCAAGCTCATTGGCCAGGTCGTCGATGATCGGGCAATCGGGCCGATCGTCGCCATGGCAGTTTTCGGAAAGATCGACCAGGGTCGCGCGCATCGCTTGCAGCGCGGCAATCTTGGCGTCGATGTCTGACACCCGTTTGAGCGCAATCTCCTTCACGTCAGAGCTCTTCCGGTCGGTGTCGCCGTAGAGCGCCACCAGCGCCCGGCATTCCGCGACGGAAAATCCGAGGCCTCGTGCCCGCGACAGGAATCGCAGCATGTGCACATCGCGGTCCGCATAGTCCCGGTAGCCGTTGTCACGACGGCGCGCCGGTGCCACCAGCCCGATCTCCTCGTAATAACGGATGGTCTTGGTCGGCAATCCGGCCCGTTCGGCGGCGTCACTGATGTTCATCGGCCCGTCTCCACGGTTGAGGGGGTGACGGGGCGAACATAGACCCTCCAGCAACTGGAAGGTCAAGGGCACCCTCCCGGAATACCGGAGCTGGCTGGATCACCCTCATACTGAGCTTGTCGAAGTATGGGGGGACGCCCGCCCCCTTCGACAGGCTCAGGGTGAGGGCGCCGGTGAGGGCGAACGATCTTCACCCAACAACCTCATACTGAGCTTGTCGAAGTATGAGACCGCACATTTCGACAAGCTCTGGAAGACGGTGCAATTAACGTAGCGGCATAACCAATCCCTCAAGCCGTCATGGCCGGACTTGATCCGGCCATCCACGTGGCTGCCATGGTGCCGCTTGTCGATTGCGCCGCTTGTCGGGCGTGGATGCCCGGAACAAGTCCGGGCATGACGATTTTTCCGGGGGAATGCGCGGCGCGATGAAGATCCGCCGGAACCAAGCCTACGGCGTGTGTGCCCTGACCGGGACGGACATCTCGCCGACCCCGTCGATCCAGGCATGCATAACGTCACCCGGTTCCACCGGCCCGACCCCTTCCGGCGTCCCGGTCATGATGACGTCGCCCGGATAGAGAGTCATGAATGAGGACGCATAGGCGATCAGGCGTGGAATATCGAAGATGAGGTTCTCCGTGTTCGATTTCTGGCGCACCTCGTTATTCACCCGGATTTCCAGATCCAGATGTCCCGGGTCGGCGATCTCGTCAGCCGTCACCAGCCAGGGCCCCAGCACGGAATAGGTGTCGATGCCCTTGCGCAGGCTGCGGTCCTCGGTGCCCCGCACCGTCATGTCGAGGCCGATCGAATAGGCACAGATGTGGCGCATCGCGTCGGCTTCCGCGATGTCGGAACCGCCCTCGCCGATGATCACGGCGAGTTCCACTTCGTGATCGTTGCGCCGATCGTTGAAGCGCAGCGCGACCCCCTCGCCCGGCCCGACGAGCGAGCTGTTCGCTTTCATGAACAGGCCGTAGGTGTCGATCGTCTTGACCTCGCGGCCGAGATTGATCGCCGCATCCGCCACCGCCTCGGCCTGATGTTTGAGATAGTTGACCGGCGCGCCGATGATCTTGCTCGGATTCGCGACGGGACTTTTCAACACAACCGAACCAACCGGCACCGGATGGGAATCGTCCGCCGCATGCATGATGGCCGGGCGTAACGCATCCAGATTGGCGATCAGGTGATCGCCCTGGGGGATCGGCCAGGTCAGGGGCGGCAGGTTCAGCAACGCGGCCGTGGCATCGAACAGCATGTCGTCACGCACGAGCCCGAGGTGGTCGTCGCCCATTTGATTGTCGGTGTAGCGGCAAAGTCGCATGAAACAGCACTCCGGTTAGATGAAGGCGGCGCCACCATCGACGCACAGGGATTGTCCGGTCATAAACCCCGCCGCGGGCGACGCCAGGAACAGGAGCGTCCCGACCATGTCCATCGGTTCCTGCTGGCGCTGGAGTGACTGGTGGCCAATCACGGCGGCACGGCCGGCATCGTTGCGCCCCGCATTCTCGACTTCCGTCTCGATCATGCCCGGCAGCACCGCGTTGACGGTGATGTTCGCGTCGCCGAGCTCGCGGGCCATGCATCGGGTCATGCCGATCAACGCCGACTTGGACGTGACGTAGTGGGTGAAACCCGGAATGCCCTGGGGCACCGTCGAGGAGGAAATGTTGATGATCCGTCCGCCGCCGGCCGCGCGCATGGGACCGGCGACCGCGACCGCGCAGATGAAGCAACCGGTGATATTCACATCCATCACCGCGCGCCATTCCTCGAGATCGATCTCCCAGAAGGGCTGCCGGCCCAGGGTCACGAAGATGGCCGCATTGTTGATCAGCACATCGATCCGCCCAAAGCGATCGAGGGTGGCCGCAACGGCGGCCTTCACCGCAGCGGGGTCCGTGACGTCGGTCCGGATCGACAACGCCTGTCCACCCGCCGCTTCGATCTCGGCGGCGACGGCGTCTCCCTTCGCGCCATCGATCTCGACGATAACGGGGATCGCGCCGGCGTCGGCGAAACTCAGCGCGTAGGCGCGGCCGATGCCCTGGCCACCGCCCGTGATCATCACGACGCGCCCTTCCACAGAATTAGTCGTCTCGGCCATGTGCGCCACCCCCCGGAAATGAAGTCTCAATTCCGAAGAGTGTAGCGTCTTACGGGCGGGAAATAATCAACTGCTCGCAGCGGTGAGCGGGGCGGTGGAAAACAGCACGCCGAACGCCTTGCACCAGACCACGACACTGGAAAATCCGGCCACGTCCGTGCCCGGCGCGATCGCATAGTTCTGGTTGCCGATGTTGCCCTTGAGGGCGCCCAGGTCGACATAGTTGTCCTTGGTGACATCCGCGGACGATGTGGGTCCGGGATGGCGCACGAGGAACACATGCAGGTCCGGGCCGTTGGTGACATTCAGATTCTCGAGGCGCAGGACATGGTTGCCGTCGGCCAGACGATACAGGCCGGCATCGCCGCTGCCCTTATGGATCGAGTCCGCATCGCGAAACGCCCCCGCCGCCAGGACCAGCGGCTCACCCGCCTGCATCATGTCCCCCTTGGCGTCATCCATAGCCTTGTCGGGCATGCCGCGTGCGGTGTCGAGCACCTCGCCCGCCATGGTGGCTTTCTTTCCGTCCGACATCTGGGCCAGCGCCTCGGGCGTTGGGACACCCGGGAACTGTTCGTCCACCACCTCGTCGATGAACAGCGGCGAGATCAGGATCCAGGCGGCGACGGCGGTGATGGCGAGGGAGATGCCGAAGCCGTAAGTGAATGCGCGTTTCATATCGGAAAACCTTTCGATCGATCGCTTGTGACTGTCGCGACATGTGATTTCTGCGGTGTTGCAATCGTAACGTGAACACCCCCCGGGGGTCGATTATTCCGGCCCACCCTATCGCAAGAGCGGCTGCAGCCGGATCAACTGCCCGTCGCTTTCGTCGGTCAGGACATAGATCATCCCGTCCGGGCCCTGGCGCACGTCGCGGACGCGCCCGAATTCCCTTTCAATGAGCCGCTCTTCCGACACCACCCGGGTGCCGTCGAGGACAAGACGCGCCAGGTAGCGGAACTTGAGCGAGCCGACAAACAGATTGCCGCGCCAGCCCGGAAACGCATCTCCGTCATAGAACATCATGCCCGACGGCGCGATCGACGGCGTCCAGTGATGCAGCGGCGGCGCCATGCCGTCCTTGGTCGAACCCTCGCCGATCGGGAAACCCGCATAGCTGCGCCCGAAGGTTACGACCGGCCAGCCATAGTTCGCGCCGGCGACCAGCCGGTTGATCTCGTCACCCCCCTGGGGGCCATGCTCATGTACCCAAATTTCGTTGCGCACCGGGTGCCGGATCATGCCCTGGGGATTGCGGTGGCCGTAGGTGAAGATGGACGGCAGCGCGTCATCGCGGCCGACCAGCGGGTTGTCGGCCGGGACCGAGCCATCGTCGTTGAGACGCAGGACCGTGCCATTATGGTTTTTGGGATTCTGTGCCTGGTTCGCGTTGCCGCGTTCGCCCACACTCACATACAGCTTGCCGTCCGCACCGAAGGCGAGCCGGGAGCCGAAGTGGACCCCACCCGAGCCCGGGTTTTTCGCAACAAACACCGTCTCCACGTCGCGCAGTGCCGCGCCGTCGAGCCGCGCGCGACTTACGGCCGTGCGCGCCCCGCCTTCGCGCGGGACGGCGTGGGATATGTAGATCCAGCCATTGGCCGCATGGTCAGGATGCAGAACGATATCGAGGAGCCCGCCCTGGCCACCCGCAGCCACCTCGGGCACGCCGGAGACAGGCGCCGACAATCCCTTGCCATTCTCGAAGATACGCAGACGGCCCGGCCGCTCGGTGATCAGCATCCGCCCGTCGGGAAGAAACGCCAGTCCCCAGGGGTTCTTCAACCCGTCAGCCAGAACCACCGCTTCGAAACGGTGCATCTGCGATTCGATCGCCCCGGTTTGCACCTGAGCCTGCACCGCCTGAGTCGACGCGAACGCGCCGATACTCGCGACCATAACCGCCAAATGTCTCCACATACTCATGCCGCCTCCATATCTGCACCCGTCAGTTGGGGTCGGCCCTGCGCTTGGGCAAGTCCCGAATACGTCCCGCGTCCACAGGCAATAGATTTGCGGGTTTCGCGATGACGCCGAAACCGCAACACCGCTCAAGATCCGGCAGCGCGAATAATCACGCAAAGCAAGGCGAATCCGTTATTCTGATATATGAAAATTGCAAGATTCCACCTCCAATAGTGTCCTCCTACAATACGCCCCAATGGCATCCGAGATGTTTTCCGCTGTAAATATCGTATATTCACGAGCTAAAACTTTTCGCCTCATGACTTCGGGCACGTCCTGCCGTTCCGTTAATGCTCGCCTTGGTGGTTTTTCCGGCGCTGAGTCCGGCCAGAGGGGCCTGCGCCATGCCGTTACCTGAAGGACAAACGGTCCAGCTCATGCTGATCTCGAGCGACGATACGCTCGCCGACAGTTTCATGGAGGACCTTGCGCAGCGCGAAACAGAGAATCCCCTCTTGCGCGTTCGTACCTTTGACGAAGGCATTGATCAGCTGTTCGGCACCGCGCACGAAAAGATGCCACAAATTATAATCCTGGATTTGCGTGACGCCATGCGCGAGGGCACCCGGTTTCTAAACGAGGTGCACACTCGCCGCCCGTTCAACGAGCCCATCATATTCATCATCGGGGCTGGCGAGAACGAGACTGAAATACTGAAAAGGCATGAGCGCTATATCGTCGGCCAGCTCCCCGCGATCGGAACAGGTGCGGCCTTTGTCGAACGGGCGGTCTCAATGCTTTCGTCGAACTGGTCGTTCGAGCAAAAACGCGGCTCGTAAGACACGGTCGTGCCCGGTTTGGGGGGCGTCAGCTGACGTCGCGCATGATCGTGAGAATTGCAGGCAGCCCACCCCAGTAGTACTGACTGCCCGTGACGTGGGCCATGAACTCGGTGCCATCGAGACGACAACGCGGCTGCGGCTCAAATGGAGCCCTACCGTCAACACCGACCGTGGCGCGACGCTCAAGCGCATGGCCCCTTGCGTGCATCGGCACGAAATAAAGCATCCGACACCCGATAAGGTCATGCTCCGAAGCAGCGCCCAGCATGGTGGCGGCCGCGCGGTTGGCGAGAACGATCTCGTCCTCCACATGCACCAGAATAGCGTTCGGGCTTATGTTCACGATCTGGCGGTAGCGGTCCTCGGCTTCAAGTATCGCGTCCTGCGCCGCGACCTTCTCCGTGACATCGCGAATAACGACCAAAACCCCGGATGCGCCCTGCCAGTCGACGGTCCGGAACCGGCCTTCGCCGAGAAAGCATGTGCCATCGAGCCGTACACGCCGGACCTCGAAAAAGTCGTCGGACCTCTGATCGATCGCTTCGTCGATATTGGTCTGCAGAATTCCCCGATCATCGGGGTGGATGGTTTCCATCACCGGATGACCGATGAGATCTGTTTCTGATTCCGCTCGGAACATTTGCAACGCGGCGGTATTTACGAACACGATCTCGCCATCGACATGCACGAGCATCGCATCCGGGCTGATGGCTGCAAAATCCCGCTGGCGGGCCTCGGCCTCACGCAGCTCGGTTTCCTTTGCGATCTGTTCGGTGACGTCCCGGATCACAACCAGGAACGCAACCTTGCCCCCCCAAATGATCGACTTCGCGCGCCCCTGCCCCGTGAATGTTGACCCGTCGAGACGCACCTGTTCGACCTGCATGAAGTCCGAACCGGACACCGCGACGTCGGTCGCCAAACTCCTGGTGATCCGCACCCAATCCTCGGGTGTAACCAGTTGGGCATTGTGCAGGCCAACAAGGTCATCGGGCGTCTTCGCGCCGAACAACTCTGTCGCGGCCTGGTTGGCAAACACGATTTCGCCATCGATATGGACGATGACGCCGTCCGGGCTGATATCGGCAAAATTCTGCTGACGTTCTTCACTTTCGACAAGCGCCGACGCCGTCCGTTCGTGCTCACTTAGGTCCCGCACAACCATCAGCGTCGCGGGTTCATCCTCCCAAACGATTTCAGCCCCGCGCCCTTCGGATGGGAATTCCTCGCCGCAGAGGCGTTGTCGCCGCGCGAAGATGGGGCTGGAAAGTGAGGCATCGCCGAGCTTGTTATGTATATCGAGAATACGGGGCAGATCGTCAGGAACGATCAGGTCCCAGGCCATCCGGCCGATAAAATCCGTGAGGGACTGCGCGCCGAACATTTCCACCGAGGCAGGATTTGCCCAGAGAATCTTGCCCTCACGATGAATATAGAGGGCGTCGGGAACAAGTGTCGCGATGTCCCGTTCGCGAAGCTCCACCTCGCTCAGACGTTTCTCGCGCTCCTCTTCGGTTGTTACATCGCGCGCCAGAAACAGCACGCCAAAAATTTTCCCGTCGGCGTTTTCAAGCGGACTCACCCGCACCGATACGCGGACACGCGATCCGTCCTTGCGGACCCGCTCTACCAAACGTGGCGCGACAGGCTGCGCGGACAGGGCACGCGCAAACAATTTCAATGTGTCGCCGGAATCCTCCGGCGGACAAAGTATGCTGACGTCGGCCCGACGCATCTCTTCGATTGTGTAACCGAACAGTTCCTCGGCACCCGCATTCCAGACCACAACTTCTCCGTCCGCGGAATAAATGGTCGCAGAATCCGGAATCTGCGCGAATGCCGCCGCCAATGTCGCAAACGGATCGTCCGGC
>JAQCFD010000080.1 GCA_027618305.1 Pseudomonadota bacterium | reverse complement strand
CCCGTTTCACCCGTCACAAAGACGAACATCTCACCCACAAACGTCATGCCCGGGCATCTTGTCGCCGCCGAAAACGAACTGAGATGCGCGGATCAAGTCCGCGCATGACGTGGGTTTTGGGTCCGTGGGTATTGGGTTTAAAGCCCCGGCACCAGCACCAGGCTGTCGGTGGCGGCGGCCTGTCGCAGCGGAATGATTTCCTGGTACTCCGGCGAGTTGTACCAGCCGCGCGCGGCATCGGCGTCAGCGAACTCGAGAATGACAACCCGCGACGGGTTCCAGGTGCCTTCGAGGCTTTCCGTGTCCGTGCTGGAAGCCACCGGCTTGCCGCCATGAGCCTTGAGGGTCGCGCCGACCTTTGCGCCATAGGCCTTGAAGGCTTCGGGGTCATGTACATTGGCGTCAACGATGATAAATGCGGACATGGAGTCTCTCCGGGTTGGGTTTATTCGTTGCCGCTCAGACTAGTGGTGCGGCCCGGTAGGCGGCAAGCACATGCCGGGATCAAGAGATATTTCACCGGGGCATCCAACGACGGCGATGGCGAAAGCCGGGCGACTACGCCCGTTTCTTGGTCTTCTTCGCCAGTGCCGGCAGGTAGGGGGCGAGGAAGTGGCCCGTGAAGCTTTGTTCTACCGCGCAGATGTCTTCCGGCGTGCCGGTGGCGACGATCTGGCCGCCCTTGTCGCCGCCCTCGGGGCCGAGGTCGATGATCCAGTCGGCGGTCTTGATGACCTCCAGGTTGTGCTCGATCACCACGACCGTGTTGCCGGTGTCGACCAGGGTCTGGAGCACTTCGAGCAGCTTGCGGACATCGTGATAGTGCAGGCCGGTCGTGGGTTCGTCGAGGATGTAGAGCGTCTTGCCCGTGGCCCGGCGGGACAGCTCCTTTGCGAGCTTCACCCGCTGGGCCTCGCCGCCCGACAGCGTGGTGGCGGCCTGACCGACCTGGACATAGCTCAGGCCGACCCGCTCGAGGGTCTCGAGCTTGTCCCTAATCGACGGCACCGCCTTGAAGAATTCGCGGCCTTCCTCGACGGTCATGTCGAGCACGTCGGCGATGGATTTGTCCCGATAGACGATTTCCAGGGTCTCGCGGTTGTAGCGCTTGCCGTGACACACATCGC
This sequence comes from Pseudomonadota bacterium, assembly GCA_027618305.1. Classification (GTDB taxonomy): domain Bacteria; phylum Pseudomonadota; class Alphaproteobacteria; order UBA6615; family UBA6615; genus UBA8079. The sequence goes on along the minus strand of JAQCFD010000080.1, from coordinate 10,924 downwards.
ACTCGACATAGACGTCGGGCAGGAAATGCATCTCGATCTTGATGACGCCGTCGCCCTGACACGCCTCGCAGCGGCCGCCTTTGACGTTGAACGAGAAGCGGCCGGGCTTGTAGCCGCGCGCCTTGGATTCCGGCAGGCCGGTGAACCAGTCGCGGATCGGCGTGAAGGCGCCGGTATAGGTCGCCGGGTTCGAGCGCGGCGTGCGGCCGATGGGCGACTGGTCGATGTCGATGACCTTGTCGAGATGGTCGAGGCCTTCGATCGCGATATGCGCGCCCGGCGCCGCGCGTGACCCGTAGATATGCCGCGCGGCGGCGTTGTACAGCGTGTCCAGCACCAGGGTGGATTTGCCCGAGCCCGATACGCCGGTCACGCAGGTAAACGTGCCGAGCGGGATCTCCGCCGTGACGTCCCGCAGATTGTTCGACGACGCGCCGATGACCTTGATGGACTGGCCCTTCTTGCCCGGACGCCGTTCGGCCGGGATGGGGACCTGCTCGATACCTGTCAGGTATTTCGCGGTCAGGCTCTTGCTGACCTGCTGCATCACCTTCTTGGGCGTGCCCTGGGCGACGACCTCGCCACCATGCACACCCGCGCCTGGGCCCATATCGACCAGATAGTCGGCGGCGCGGATCGCGTCCTCATCATGCTCGACCACGATGACGGTGTTGCCCAGGTCGCGCAGGCGCTTGAGGGTCTCCAGCAGCCGGGCATTGTCGCGCTGATGCAGGCCGATGGACGGCTCGTCGAGGACATACAACACGCCCGTCAGGCCGGAGCCGATTTGGGAGGCGAGGCGGATACGCTGGCTCTCGCCGCCCGACAGGGTGCCGGACTTGCGGTCGAGGGTCAGATATTCGAGCCCCACATCGTTGAGGAAGCCGAGCCGCTCGTTGATCTCGCGCAGGATGCGGTCCGCGATCTCACGCTGTTTGGGGGTGAGGTGATTTTTCAGATCGAGGAACCAGGCACCCGCCGCGGCGATCGACATCTCGGTCGTCTCGCTGACATGCTTGCCGTTGATCCGCACCGCCAGCGCCTCGGGCTTGAGCCGCGCACCCTTGCAGGTCTCGCAGACGGACGTCACCTGATACTTGCCGATTTCCTCGCGCGCCCAGCTGCTCTCGGTCTCCCGGTAGCGGCGCTCCAGATTCATCACCACGCCCTCGAAGGGCTTCTTGGTTTCGTAGGTCCGCAACCCGTCGTCGTATTTCATCGTGATCGACATATTGCCCGAGCCGAACAGGACCGTGCTCTGCACCTTGTCGGGCAGTTCCGACCAGGCGTCCGCCACCGACACCTTGAAGTGCCTGGCAATCGCGTCGAGGGTCTGGGCGTAGTAGGGGCTGGAGGAGTTGGCCCAGGGGGCCACCGCGCCGTCACGCAAGCTCTTGGTTTTGTCGGGGACCACCAGGTCCGGATCGACCACAACCTTCGTGCCGAGCCCGTCGCAGGCCGGGCAGGCGCCGAACGGATTGTTGAACGAAAACAGCCGCGGCTCGATCTCCTCGATCGTGAAGCCGGACACGGGACAGGCGAACTTGGACGAGAAAATCGTCTGTTCGCCGCCGTCGGCATTCTCCGCGAAGGCCAGCCCGTCGGCCAGCTCCAGCGCGGTCTCGATGGAATCCGCCAGCCGGGTCTCGATGCCGGGCCGCACCACGATCCGGTCGACCACGACCGCGATGTCGTGCTTGAAGTTCTTGTCGAGCACGGGGGCGTCGGCGATTTCGTACATCTCGCCATCGATCTTCACCCGCTGGAAGCCACGCTTCTGCAGGCCGGCCAGCTCCTTGCGATACTCGCCCTTGCGGCCGCGGACGATGGGGGCCAGCAGATACAGCCGCGTGCCTTCGTCCATCTCCATGGTGCGGTCCACCATCTGGCTGACCGACTGGGCCTCGATGGGCAGGCCCGTGGCGGGCGAGTAGGGGATGCCGACCCGGGCGTAAAGCAGGCGCAGGTAATCGTAGATCTCGGTGACGGTGCCGACGGTCGAGCGGGGATTCCGGCTGGTGGTTTTCTGCTCGATGGAAATCGCCGGCGACAGACCCTCAATGGAATCGACATCCGGCTTCTGCATCAACTCCAGAAACTGCCGGGCATAGGCCGACAGGCTCTCGACATAGCGACGCTGGCCCTCGGCGTAGATCGTGTCGAAGGCGAGGGACGACTTGCCCGAGCCCGACAGGCCGGTGATCACCACCAGGGAATCCCGGGGCAGGGACACATCGACGTTGCGTAAGTTGTGCTCACGGGCGCCACGGACGACGATTTTCTTCTGCATCTGAGCCTTGCGGGCGAGGGTTTGTGGCCGGTTATCAGCCGCTGCTGGTGTGATCCGGTACCGATTTCGAATATGGCGCGACATGGGTCAAAAGACCAGTGGACAGCGCCGAAGTGCGGGGAAAAATGCGCTGTTTTCTGTGGTGTCAGGGCGTCCGCATATCCGGTGGTGGTTGTCAAAGCCCAAACAGCCTTTGGGCGGTGCCCGCCTTGATCGCCTTCACCTGATCGGGCGGCAACCGGTCGACCACGGCGTAGAGCATCTCGACATCGGCGGACATGGGCAGGTCGGTTCCGAACATCACGTTTCCAGGGCCCGAAGTTTCGATACACAGATCGAGCGCGCCCGGATTGTAGACAACGGAGTCGTACCAGATATCGTCCAGGTAACTGCTCGGGGGGCGGTTAAGCTTCTTCTCAACCAATGTCTCCCGGTCGAACAGCATGTCGATGCGGCCCGCGACGTAGGGCAGGAAGCCCCCGCCATGGGCGGCAATGATCTTCATCCGCGTGTGGCGGTCCAGAAATCCGTCGAGAATCATCCGGGCGATACACAGCGTGGTGTCGAACATAAAGCCGACACCGGGCATCAGGATTCGTTCGCGCGAGAACTCGGCCTCACGGGCACCGAAGGGTGCCGTCGGGTGGATCAGGACGGGCAGGGCATGGCGGTCAATCGCTTGCCAGACCGGCGCGAAAAGCGGGTCAATCAGGTGGCGCCCGCCGATCGTTGCCATCACCATGACCCCGACGGCGCCCTGTACGACAGCGCGGTCGAGTTCGGCGACGGCCAGATCCGGGTACTCCCAGGGCAGCGAGGCAAGCCAGCGAAAGCGGTCCGGGTAGGCTGTCTGGGCGGCGGCCTGACTGTCATTGACCAGCACCGCGGCCGCGTTGCTGATGCTTTCCCCGCCCCAGAAAACACCCGGAGAGCTCAGCGATACGATGGCGAGGTCTATATTCCAGCGGTCCATCTGGCGGATCTTGGCCGCGTAGTCGAAGGCTTCTGGCTGCAACGCGACGGCGGGGACACCCTTTTCGACCAGATACGCTCTCCCGTCATGCATCTGCCGGGTGCCGTAGTCGGGCGCCCCATGCTCAATGAGCAGATCCAGGTAGGGCTGGCCAAAGGCGTGGGTATGGATATCGATGACGGTCGCCACGTTTAAGTCCCTCGTTATGTTTGTCCAACACTGCCTTCGATTTCGTCGTTTGACGATGCTTATTCCGGCCTGGTGACCGTTATTCCGGGCCCGAGAAAAGTGAAATGGACATGAGAACAAAACATGAATATCATGGGGATAACTCCCCGCCCAGGCCGCTTGTGGGCGACTGGGGCTCATGCCAGTGTGAGCGTGGATTTGCACCCCGAGTCGTAGCCGTTTCGGGGCGCATGATGATCGATTCCAAAGTCTAGGAGACACACCCCATGTCAGGCAGCGTCAACAAAGTCATTCTCGTCGGAAATCTGGGCCGGGACCCGGAGATTCGTGCCATGCAGTCCGGCGACAAGGTGTGCAACCTGTCGGTCGCCACATCGGAGCGCTGGAAGGACCGCAATTCCGGCGAGATGCAGGAAAAAACCGAGTGGCACCGGGTGGTGATGTTCGACCAGAAACTGGTCGAGGTGGCCGAAAAATACCTCCAGAAGGGCGCCAAGGTGTTCCTCGAGGGCCAGCTCCAGACCCGCAAATGGACCGACCAGTCGGGCCAGGAAAAATACACGACCGAGGTCGTGCTCCAGCGATTCCGCGGAGAGTTGGTCATGCTCGACAGCCGTGGCGGCCAGGGCGGTGGTGGCGGTTACGATTCAGCGCCTGCCTACGACCAGCAGCCAGCGATGGCCGCAGGCGGCGGCATGGGCGGCGGCGACGATCTGGACGACGAAATTCCGTTCTAGGGCTAAACCAGCGGAATTTATTTCGGATTCTAACGTCTTGGAATCTCTCCGATGTAGGGCTAAACCAGCGAAATCAACGACCTGCAGGGGCTGATTCGAATCTCTCCGATGTATCGTGCCGCAATACCGTTGGTGGTGGGAAAAACCCGGAAAATCCCCATATACTGGCGTATCGAGGCGCATAGATTGCATGCCTGAAGGGGATTTTCATGGAAGAATTCATACCGAGCGGTTTTCTGATTTTCGTGATCGCGGTCGTCATTCTCGCGGCCGTTATCATCAAGTCCGGTATCAAGCAGGTACCTCAGGCCCAGGAATGGACCGTTGAGCGGTTCGGGCGTTACACCCGCACGCTGTCGCCGGGCCTGCATCTGATCATTCCCTTCGTCGATCGGGTCGGGTTCAAGCTGTCTCTGCGCGAGACCGTGCTCGACATCCCGTCACAGGATGTCATTTCCTATGACAACGCCACGATCACCGCCGACGGCGTGGCGTTCTACCAGGTCGTGGATTCAGCCCGCGCGGCCTATGAGGTCAACGATCTCGAGCGTGCGATTACGAACCTGGCCATGACCAACATCCGCACCGTGATCGGCTCCATGAGCCTCGATGACGTGCTGTCCAAGCGCGACGACATCAACGAGCGCCTTTTGCGCGTCATCGATGCCGCAACGAACCCATGGGGCATCAAGGTGACCCGGGTCGAGATCAAGGATCTCACCCCGCCGACCGACCTGGTCGCAGCCATGGGCGGCCAGATGAAGGCGGAACGCGAAAAACGTGCGGAAATCCTCACCGCCGAGGGGGAGAAGCAAGCCGCCATTCTGCGCGCCGAAGGCATGAAACAGAGTGCTATCCTTGAGGCGGAGGGCCGCCGCGAGGCCGCCTTCAGGGATGCCGAGGCGCGTGAACGCGAAGCCGACGCCGAAGCGGCCGCCACCAAGGCGGTCTCGACCGCTATTTCCGAAGGCGACATGCAGGCGGTCAACTATTTCGTGGCCCAGAAGTATGTCGAGGCCATCGGCAATCTCGCCTCTGCACCCAACCAGCGGGTCATTCTGTTCCCCATCGAGGCCTCCAACTTCATCGGTAGCCTCGGCGGCATCGCCGAGATCGCGAAATCCGCGTTCGGCGGCGACGATGTGGGTACCGGCAGGGCCAATGGCGCCGGCCGGGGCGGTTCCGTGCCCACCACCCCACGCGGCGACGCAGACTAGCCGGAGCGCATCAAATGGACGAGTTCGTCGGGTTCTTCTGGGAAATCGAGTTCTGGCACTGGTGGGCGTTCGCGATCGTGCTGGTCGCCGTCGAGGCTTTCGTCGCCTCGACCCTGTTGCTCTGGCCCGGGATTTCGGCTGCCCTGCTTGGCTTTGTCGTGCTGCTCCGCCCGGATTTCGACTGGCGCTACCAGATACTGTTGTTCGCCGTCCTGGCCGTCGTCAGCACGGTGCTGTGGCTACGCTGGCTGCGCATGCGCCCCATCAAGTCCGATCACCCGAACCTGAACACCCGCGGGCGCAGCTATGTCGGGCGGCGCATCACTCTGGCCGAGCCCCTCACCGATGGACGCGGGCGGGTCCAGATCGACGACACCTGGTGGCAGGTCAACTCGGACGGCCCCCTCGATAAGGGCGTCGAGGTCGAGGTGACAGACACCGACGGTGCGACGTTGATCGTGCGGGCCTTCAACGCCGGATAGTGGCCCGCACCACCACATCCAGCGGGCCGGGACCGTTTAAATTCTTTGTGCTCGCCTTGATGCTGTGGTCGCAATTTGGCTTGTTCGTCGTGTTCACGCTGCCTTGTCCGTTTTTGGCCCAACGCTGGCTCCGTTTGACGGCAGATCAGAAAAGATGGCAACGCGAACGGAAGTTTATCGGACGCGTGGGGCGCCTGATGAACCTCGATGACGCGCTGGGCCTTGGGCATGTGCGATTGGAGAACAGGTGGTGGCTCGCCAGTTACGATTCCCCTGAATCGATTCCGGGCGGCGCCCAGGTCGAGGTCACCGACACCGACGGGGCGATCCTGATTGTCCGCCCGCTCGATCGCCCGGAAACAGCCTGATACAGCGGTGTTTCGTCGGCGTGACGGAGGGCTCGATTCCTTGCCCGAATCCCCTGTATCGGGTAGGCTCCGACGATGAAAAAGCACCCGATTCGGCACGCTCGAAATTACCTTAATTTCGCGCCGTACAGCGTTGATACAAAACGATGAGTGATCAAACGGCAGGGATCCCGCCGAACGGTTTCGACATCTCCCCGGTGACCATCGAGGACGAGATGAAGTCCTCGTACCTCGATTACGCGATGAGCGTGATCGTGTCCCGCGCGCTGCCCGATGTGCGCGATGGCCTGAAACCGGTGCACAGGCGTATCCTGTATTCGATGAAAGAGTCCGGGTTTGAGTACAACCGGCCCTATCGCAAGTCGGCGCGTATCGTCGGCGAGGTGATGGGTAAGTATCACCCCCATGGCGACAGCGCGATCTACGACGCAATGGTCCGCATGGCGCAGGATTTCTCCATGCGGCTCGAACTGATCGACGGGCAGGGCAATTTCGGCTCCATGGACGGGGATCGGGCCGCGGCCATGCGCTACACCGAAGCGCGGATGTCCAAGGCCGCACACTCGCTGATCGCGGATATCGACCGGGACACCGTCGACTTCCAGCCAAACTACGACGAAAGCATCACCGAACCCGTCGTTCTGCCGGCCCAGTACCCCAATCTGCTGGTCAACGGCGCCGGCGGCATCGCCGTGGGCATGGCGACCAACATCCCGCCCCACAATCTGGGCGAGGTGATCGACGCCTGCTGTCTGTATATCGACACGACCATCGATGAGATGCTCGAGGTGATGCACGGCCCGGATTTCCCGACCGGCGGCATCATTCTCGGCACCAGCGGCATCCGTGCTGCCTTCCACACCGGCCGCGGCTCGGTCGTGATCCGTGCCAGGACCGCCTTCGAAGAGGTGCGTGTCGGGCGCAACGCCATCATCGTCACCGAGATTCCCTACCAGGTCAACAAATCGCGGATGATCGAGCGGATCGCCGAAGTTGCCCACGAGAAGATCATCGAGGGTATCTCCGATCTGCGCGACGAGAGCGATCGCGACGGCGTGCGGGTTGTCATCGAGCTGAAGCGCGACGCCGTGCCGGAGGTCGTCCTCAACCAGCTGTTCCGCTACACCCAGCTGCAATCCTCGTTCGGCGTCAACATGCTGGCGCTCAACGGCGGCCGGCCGGAACTCCTCAACGTCAAAGAGATCATCGCCGCCTTCGTGAACTTCCGCGAGGAAGTCATCACCCGGCGCACGATCTTTGAACTCAACCGGGCGCGCGACCGGGCCCACACATTGGTCGGCCTGGCCGTCGCCGTGGCCAACCTGGATCCCGTGATCGAGCTGATCCGCGCTGCCAAGGATGCCGCCGACGCCCGCGAGCAGCTCTGCGCCAAGATGTGGCCGGCCAAGGATGTGGCGCCGCTGATCGCGTTGATTGACGAGCCCGGCCGGGAGGTCGACGACAAGGGCAATTATCAGCTTTCCGAGGAGCAGGCCAAGGCGATCCTGGAACTGCGCCTGCACCGTTTGACGGGGCTCGAGCGCGACAAGATTGCCAATGATTTGGTCGAGCTGGTCGAACAGATCAAGGAATACCTCTCGATCCTCGACGACCGGGAGAAGCTTTTCGGCATCTTGCGCGATGAACTCCTGGCCATGCGTGAGGAATTCGCGGATCCGCGCCGTTCCGAAATCATCGAGGGCGAGTTCGAGCAGGACCTCGAGGCGTTGATCCAGCGCGAGGACATGGTCGTCACCGTGACCCACAACGGCTATATCCAGCGGGTTCCGCTCTCGACCTACCGGGAGCAGAAACGCGGCGGCAAGGGCCGGGCGGGCATGAAGGCCCGCGACGAGGACTTCATCAACTCTGTCTTCGTCCTCAACACCCACACGCCGGTGCTGTTCTTCTCATCGCGCGGCATGGTCTACAAGACCAAGGTCTATAATCTGCCGGTCGGCACGCCCCAGGGAAGGGGCAAGGCGATGGTCAACCTGCTGCCGCTCGAAGAAGACGAGACCATCACCACCCTGATGCCGCTGCCGGAGAACGAGTCCGAGGCCGAGAACCTGTTCGTGATGTTCGCGACCGAGTCCGGCAACGTCCGTCGCAACAGCCTGTCGGACTTCGTCCAGGTGAAGTCGAACGGCAAGATCGCCATGAAACTCGACGAGGGCGATCAGCTCATCGGCGTGCAGCCCTGCGATGACACCGATCACGTTCTGCTGGCGACGGCCAAGGCCAAGTCAATCCGCTTCGAGGCAACCGATGTGCGCGTATTCGCCGGCCGCAACTCGACCGGTGTGCGCGGCATCCGTCTCGGCCCCGACGACAGGGTGATTTCGATGTCGATCCTGTCTCATGCCGAATTCACCGTCGACGAGCGCGAGGCCTACCTCAAGCGCAGCCGCGCCGAACGGGCCGATCCCGACGGCGAGACAACGCCGGAACCAGCTGCGGATACCGGTGACGAAGGTGAAAGCGGCGCGGAGAGCAGCGGCGTGATCGAGCTTTCCGACGAACGCTATGCCGAACTAGCCGCACAGGAACAGTTCATCCTGTCGGTCACGGCCAACGGTTTCGGCAAGCGCACCTCGGCCTATGAGTACCGCATCACCAACCGGGGCGGGCAGGGCGTGGTGAACATCACGCTCTCGGACGTCAAGGACAACGCCGTCGTCGCCTCCTTCCCGGTCGAAAACGACACCCAGCTGGTCATGGTTACCGATGGTGGCCAGCTGATCCGCACCGGTGTCGCCGAAGTCCGCATCGCCGGTCGGTCGACCCGCGGCGTCACGCTGTTCCGGGTGGCTGATGACGAACGGGTTGTGACCGTGGCCTATATGCGCGACGATGACGACGAGACGAATGAAAATACCGAGCAAGACGCCGGGAACGGCGCCGACCGGGGGAGCGGGACGCCAGACGACGTGGCCGGCGACGCATCGGAGATCACCGATGCAGACGGCAACGAAGCAACGGCGCCCGGGGACGAGAATGGCGAAGACTGAGCGGACCGGGGTCTATCCCGGCACATTCGACCCGACCACCAACGGGCATATGGACATCATCCGCCGCGGCGCGCGTGTGCTTGACCGGCTGGTGGTCGGTGTGGCCGTGAATGCCGGCAAGGGACCGCTATTTTCCCTCGACGAGCGGGTCGAGATGGTGCGCGATGAAATCGCCACGATCAAAGATCCGAAGATCGGCGTTATCGAGGTTAAACCCTTCGATTCCCTGCTGATGCAGTTCGCGGAGGCCGAAAAGGCCGATTGCATCCTGCGCGGCCTGCGGGCGGTATCGGACTTCGACTATGAATTTCAGATGGCAGGCATGAATGCCCGCCTTAATGCCGACATAGAAATTTTGTTTCTGATGGCATCGGAACGACACCAATTCATCGCCTCGCGCCTGGTCAAGGAGATCGCGGCACTCGGCGGCGACATTAGCAGTTTCGTTTCGTCCGCCGTCGCCCGGCGCGTGAACGAACGTTTCGGGCGGCTCGACCTGCAGGCCGTCAACGAGTAAACACCCCATGATGAAACGACGAATTTTTCTGGCCGCGCTCGCCGCAGCGTTCGGCTTTTTTACAATTGATGGGTTCGAGGTGCACACCGGCACCGCCCAGGCCCAAACCCGTGCACAGGAACGCGACATGGAAAACACTCTCTACATCGACCTCGAAGGCGGACGCGTCACCATCGAAATGCTCCCCGAGGTGGCCCCCAATCATGTCGCGCGGATCAAGGAGCTTGCCCGTGAGGGCTTCTATGACGGTGTTGTCTTCCACCGGGTGATCGATGGTTTCATGGCCCAGACCGGCGATCCAACCGGTACCGGACGCGGCGGCTCCGAGCTGCCCGACCTAGATGCCGAATTCTCCGACACCAAGCATGGTCGTGGTGCCGTCTCCATGGCCCGCGCCCAGAGCCCGAACAGCGCCAACAGCCAGTTCTTCATCGTCTTCGACGATGCGTCCTTCCTCGACGGTCAGTACACCGTGTGGGGGCAGGTGACGGACGGCATGGAACTGGTCGACGCGATCAAGCGCGGCGAGGGCTCCAGCGGCGCCGTCCAGGATCCGGATCGGATGATCAAGGTACAGGTCGCGGCCGACGCCCAGTAGGCGTTAGCCCTACCTGAAGACACGCAGATGTGTCTGGGTCATTGACCCGGCGCGCGCGCGTTCCTAAAACCACGTTATTCCGCACAGCGCCGTGCATCAGTGATGGCCGCGCGTGCCGTGTGGGCACTTAGCTCAGTTGGTAGAGCATTCGACTTTTAATCGAACGGTCGTAGGTTCGAATCCTACAGTGCCCACCATTTTTCCCAGGATCTGGCTTTCTTGCCCACCTGCCGGGTCCCCGCCGGGCATGGATCAGGCCCGGGATATGATCCCACCCGTGACAGTTGTTTTCCATCGAGGGCATTGGCCGCTACCCTAACCGGTAAATGCGGTCGCATTTTCGTGGGGCCGTGTCTTACCCGTCCCGCAGGAAAACCGGATGCCACGCAAAGATAAAACCGCTCCATCAGACAGGCTGATCTGTGATTTCACGGGCGGGGCCGTGCGCCATCGTTTTCGGTTTGGCGGCGGGCGCGGTCAGGCGCTGCCCAAGGCTGTCGGGATGAAGGGCGGGAACACACCGAGGGGGGTGGATGCGACCG
>JAQCFD010000079.1 GCA_027618305.1 Pseudomonadota bacterium | reverse complement strand
CGAGGCGGTCGCCGATGAACTTCAGCGCCCGGCTGTGGGTGGTGGTCGGGGGGCCATAGCCACCCATGCGAATCTGAATCGGATCAGCCACGATAATCTCCTGATAGGCAAAACAAGCGATGCGCGCCAATCTAGACCAAAGCAGCGCCACGAACACCCGCCCGAGCGGTGGAAAACGGATCAATTGGGGAACCCATGAAGCTCTATATGACGACCATGTCGGGAAACTCGTTCAAGGTGCGTGTTCTCGCATCCATCCTCGGGATCCCGATCGACGAGGTCCATATCGACTGGGACAATCGCGAGCACAAATCGCCCGCGTTTCTCGAACGCAATCCCCGCGGGCAGGTTCCGGTCATGGACATCGAGGGCCGGACGTTCTGGGATTCCACCGCCCATCTGGTCTATCTCGCGCGCACCCATGGCGGCGAGGAATGGCTGCCCACCGATCCGTTGGACATGGCCGAGGTCATGCAGTGGATGTCCTTCGCCCAGGACGAGGTGCAGTTCGGGCTGATGTGGGCGCGCGGTGTCACGGTCTATGGGCGCCGGCCCGAAAGCTTCCAGGGCTATCTCGACGACAGCCGTACCGCGCTCGAGGTGCTGACCTGGCAACTGCGAAAAACCGGCGACTGGCTGGCGCTGGGGCGGCCAACCCTGGCCGAAATCGCCTGCTACCCCTATGTGAAACGGGCGCCCGAGGGTGATGTTTCACTCGAGCCGTGGCCCGAGGTGCGCGAATGGCTCGCCCGCTGCGAGGCCATCCCGGGATGGTTCCCCCTCGACGGCTAGCCGACGGGAAAGTCCAGACGCGCACCCGCGATACTCAATTCGCGACTCTGTCGCAATAACTCACTAACCGGCCGCGTCGAAAGCGACTCGGGAGACAGTTTTTATCCATGTTTTTTAGCTTCTTACGTGCCACCCGAGGCTGGATGAAAATTGGCACACCGCTTGCGTATTAAACCCCAGCAACGGGCGTTCGTTCCATACCGGGACGCCAAGTCAGTTTCTGGGAGATTACCGTTGAGCCTCGATATCCACGCAGAAATCACAACATTCCCCGGCCCCGGCGAAATCCGCAATGCGGTCCTGCGCCGTATGAACGAGGGGCACCGGAAACGCCGGCTGCTCGCGATCGATCATGAGGAAAAGTATCTGGAGTTCATCCAGTTCGTTGCGGAGGATATGAGCTTCGACGTCCGCACCCTGACTCATTCGCCCGAGTTCGCCGCCGAATATCAGGACTTCGACCCCGACGTGCTTCTCATCGACATCATGATGCCGGAATGCGACGGCATCGAAATCGCCCGTTGGCTGTCGGGTTGCGATAGCCCGAAGAAGATCATTTTCATGAGCGGCCTGCGTTCGGACTTCTCGCAATTCTCGCGCGCACTGACCGATCCAGACGGCATTCACACTGTCCATTCCTTTCGGAAGCCGATCAATCTCGGCCCGTTTCGCGATTTGCTCTCCAGCTAACCGCGCGCTCAACAGCCCAATCCAGCAGCGACAAGGTTCGACGACGTGACAACAGCATTTACCCCCACTTCCGCAGATCAAACAGCCGGGCGCAAGGCCGGCCGTGCCGCACAGCTTTTTTCGCGTTTGCTGACGATGCGTGTCGTGCTCACCCTCGCCTTCACGCTGATTGCCATTGTCCCAACGGCCTTTCTCGGCGGGTGGGTCGAACGGACGGCCCTCCAACATGAAATCGATGCTGTCGAGGAAAAGCATCTGCTCCTGGCGACCAACTCCAGGCAATCCCTCGAGCGCTATGTGGACGACGTCGAAACCGGTTTCGATCTTTTTGTGCAGGCCCTGCAATTCCGCCAGACATCCCACTATCTGCAGCAGCTCGCGCTTCGCCTGAAGTTCCGTTCGCTCGAAATCTATGCGCCCAATGGTTCGCCGAAATATGTCTGGAATGTCGCCGGCAAGGAGCGTGTCGAAATTACGCGCGACGCACGCGCGGAACTGGCTGCCGGTGCACCCGCAGGCGGGCTGCTTTTCTTTCCGGTTCGACTGGACAGCCGCGGGCGCCCGACAATCTACCTGGCCAGAATCTTGCCGAGCGGAGACGTCGCGATCGGCGTTCTTTCCACCGACTTCATCCGAAAAATTCAGCATTCCGTCGCCTTCGGCGAGGGTGGACATGCGGCCATCGTCGACGCAACGGGCCATGTCCTCGCCCATCCGAAAGCAGCGTGGGTAGACAGCCTGAAAGACATATCCAAAATCGACCCTGTCGCGCGGATGTTGCGCGGTGAAACAGGCGTCACGCGGTTTTACTCACCGGCCGTCAAAGCCGAGATGATCGCGGGGTTCACGTCCCTTCCCGAGACCGGCTGGGGCGTCATGGTCCCGCAGCCCTTCTCGGAACTTCAGGCGCGCGCCGATCGGTTCGCCAACGCCGCCTATGCCTTCATCGCGCTGGGTGTCGTGACAGCCGCAATCCTCGGATGGTTCCTGGCCGGTCTCCTGTTGCATCCCGTCAACGCGGTCATCCGGGGCACGTCGCAAATCGCCGACGGGCATCTCGACTGGCGCGTCCCCACGGACACCAGGATTACGCCCCGGGAACTTCGCGCGCTGGGCCAGAATTTCAATGTCATGGCGGACGAAATCGAGGCGAGCCATGCCGCGTTGAAAGTGCATGCCGAAGAAGAACGGCGCGAGCTTCTGGGGCGTATCGCGGAGCATCTTCCGGGCATCATCTTCCGACGTGTCGCCGAACCCGGCGGCCTGGTCACGTATCCGGTCTTCAACGTCGGCACACCACGCGTATTCGGCTTTGAACGCCACGCGGTTACCACAGACCCCACCGCCTTCATTAATGCAATCGTCCCCGAAGACCGGGCGTTGTGGCAGCGCCTCGTCGAAGGTGAAATCGAAACACCGGAGTCCCCGGAGTCCAGGTATCAGGATGTCCGCGTCAGGATGCCCAGCGGCCAGATCGGATGGGCACGCCTGTTCGGCACCGTTCGACACCAGGGTGAACGCATCGTCTGGGACGGTGGTGCGATCGATGTGACCCAGGAAAAAACCACCGAACAGCAGCTCATGCAAAGCCAGAAAATGCAGGCGATGGGCAAGCTCACCGGCGGCATCGCACATGACTTCAACAATCTTCTCGCGATCATTCTGGGGCATCTGGAGTTGGTCGAAGAGCAGCTCGATGATGGCAGCCGCCTGCGGCCGCTGGCCCGCAACGCGATCGACGCGGCGGAAAAGGGCGCGGAACTGACGTCACGCCTGCTTGCATTCACACGCAACCAGGAGCTTCGCCCGCAGGTCACCGATCTCGACATTCTACTCTCGGATATGCAGCCCCTGCTCGACAGCAGCACCGGCGAGACCATCGAGATCGAGTATGCGAACAAAGGCGCGCCGAATATCGTCAAGATCGACCAGAACCAGCTTGAAAACGCGCTGCTCAATCTGGTGATCAACGCGCGTGACGCCATGCCGAACGGTGGCAAAATCGAGGTCCGAACGGAATGCGTTGATCTCGGCGGCCCCCGATCCAGTCATGCCCTCGAATTGCCCCCCGGCCGCTATGTGCGCTTGTCGGTCGGTGACAATGGCACCGGCATCAAACCCGAAGACCTCGATCGTGTTTTCGAACCCTTCTTCACGACCAAACGCATCAGCGAAGGCAGCGGACTTGGGCTCAGCATGGTCCATGGGTTTGTGCGCCAGTCGGATGGCGATATCGAAGTCATCAGCGAACCCGGCGTCGGTACGGCGGTGAATATATACCTGCCGCTCACCACCGAGCTGAACATGGGTCAGCCATCGCCGGCCCGTTCGTCCGTGATCCCGGCTAACGCAGCCGGCAGAACAATTCTGCTCATCGAGGATGAGACCGTCGTCGGTGATATTTGCGAGAACTTCCTCGGCCAGCTCGGTTTCAGGGTGGTACGTGCCGACACGGGTGAGAATGCCCTCCGGATTCTGCATGACAGGGATTTCGATTTCGACGGCATTGTCTCCGATGTCGTCCTGCCCGGACCGCTATCCGGCCCGGATGTGGTCGAACTCGCCCTCCAGCACAATCCGGCTATCGGCGTTCTCATGATGTCGGGGTACCCGGAAGACCATTGCAAGAAGCTGCTCGCCCATTGCCGCCACGCGATCTACCTGCGCAAACCATTCCGCAAGCAGGTCTTCGGGGAGCATCTGGCGATGGCCCTGAACGCGACGCGATTCAGACAAACAAGGAAGATCGACGCACGCCAAGAGCAACCTGCCCTGGCAGCCGCGAAGGCATAAAGCAGGTGCGTGAAACAGGCGCGCGCGAAAACTCAATCAGGCGGCGACGACCGATCCGTCATGCTGGCGCATGAAATCGGTGAGAACGCTGGCGATCTCCGGCTCATGGGCCTCCCAATCCTCGAACGGCACCACCGGGACGTCCTGATCCTCCATCGGCAGGATGTGCATCTCGCTGCCGGGGATCATCGCGTGCACGGCGCGGCCGCTGTTGGAATCATGGATCCGGTCGTTGCCCGGGATCACCATTGTCGGGATTTCGATCGAGTTCAGTTGCGCTTGCGTCACGCCGAATACCGGCAGATCCGCGCCGGCGACGAAGAGGTCCCGCAGCTTGGTCTGGATATCGATAAATGCTTCCGCACTCATCGCCATGAGGCGGTCCCGGTTGGCCGGGTTTGCGACAATCCGCTCGCCATATTCCGGCGTCGCACAGATCGCCTCCATGCCGCCCTTACCTGCGATGCGGATGAATTGTTCATAGTAGTTCTCGGGCAACCGCTCGGCGGCGAATGCCCCGCCCGAAACCCGCAACAGAAGCAGGCCCCGCGCCGACTTCGGGTGGCGCAACCCGAACATCAAAGCCGTACGCGCACCGGATGACGAACCGCCGATGAACGCCGGGATCTCGCCGAGCGTCTCCAGCAGCGCGTTCAGGTCATCGGCCCAGACGGCTTCCTCGACGTCATCCGCCGCCATCAGGATATCCGAGGCCCCGGTGTTTCGACGGTCGTGCAGCAGGACCCGATAGCCCTTGGCGGCGACCTTCTCGGCCAGCGGAATAAACTCGTCATAACCGCGCCGACCGCCCGTGATCAGAGTCGCAAGCGGGCCGGTGTCGCCGATGATCTCATAGCGGAGATTGACCCCGCGGATGTTAATGGTGGGCATCTCTTTAGTCCCTTTTCTTCCCGCTATTCGGCGGCATTGACCATCTTGCCGTCCGCGTCGAGCTTCAGACCCGCTGCGGCTGCCTGGTCGATGACGTTCTGGGGCCGGCTGACGGTCGTGTTCTCCGTCCCGCCGATAATCACCAGCAGATGACCATAGGTATCCCCGACATTCTTGAAACTGCGCATCACACCCGCAGGTACGGAAATACAATCCATCGGGCCAAGCACGACTTCCTCGGCATCCTGACCCTCGTTCCAGTAGACCGCCCACTGCCCCGAGATCGGGATGAATACCTCGACCTCTTCGTCGTGGGAGTGCATCGCCGAACCGTTGTCCGGTTCCGCACCCACATAGGCGACGTTGAACCCGGTCGAATCCACAATGCCCGGCTGGGTGCCCGCATCCTCGGAGACACCGTGACCGATAATTGAGTAGATGTCGCGCTGAAAGCCCGGAATGCTCTGGGTGATCATCAACTGGGTGTTGGCTGTCTGTTCCCTAAAAACCGCGATACGCGAACGCATCTCGTCCTGCGTCATGACAACGATACCGTCTGAATTCTCGCTCATCTGTCCCTCTCCCCTAAATCTCCGTAAGCTTGCCTCAAGCAAGCCATACCGACAAGCAGGCGCCGCTGTGGGTATACCGCCGCGCCGCGCAATTTGAAACCGCCGGGCTCTTGCGCCCGCGCGCGCGGCATGCTCCCTATTCGCGCGGCCATTACTGGCGTTTTGATTCGGGGGAATTCAGGTGGTCGACCTGTCCAAGCAAGCACTCAATATCGAAGATCTGCGGCGTATGGCGAAGCGCCGCCTGACCAAGGCGCTGTTCGACTTTTGCGACAAGGGAAGCGAAGACCAGGTCGCCATGCGCGACAACCGGGCCGCACTCGATCGCGTCAAGATCATGCCGCGCGCGCCACGCGATGTATCGACCCGCGACCCGGGGATCACGCTGTTGGGCAAACGACACGATCTGCCGATCCTGATCGGCCCGACAGGTCCGGCGGGCTTTGTCTGGTATCGCGGCGAAACCGCGCTGGCGCGGGCAGCGGCCAGGGCCAACATCCCGTTCACGCTGGCGAGCACCTCCAACACGGCCATGGAGAAGGTGGTCGAGAATGGCGGCGGCACCCAATGGTTCCAGCTTTATGTCTGGCGTAATCCCGAGGCCGCCTTCGTCACCGTTCAGCGTGCCCTCGATGCCGGTTTTGAGGCCCTGGTCGTGACCGTCGACTCCCCGGTCTATAACAACCGCGAGATCGACGTTCGCAACGGCCTGGTGTTTCCGCCCCGCATCACCGGAAAGAGCGCCATCGATGGCCTGCTCCACCCGCGCTGGCTGCTCGGCACAGCAGGGCGTTATTTCCTCAGCGAAGGCCGCCTGCCCGCCTTCTCCAACATCCATATTCCCGACGAAGACAAGGCCGAAGCCACCGGCTATGTGTCGGCGAGTTCCGGATCCTTCCTGAACCGCAACGACACCATGGGCTGGGATTATGTGCGCCGGCTACGCGATGTCTGGCCCCACAAGCTGCTCATCAAAGGTATCCTGCATCCGGACGACGCGGTCGCGGCGGTCGAAATGGGCGCCGATGGCATCTTCGTATCGAACCATGCCGGCAACGTGAACGACACCGCCATCACAGCATGGGATGCGCTCCCGGCGATCGCCGATGCCGTGAAAGGCCGCACCACGATCATCGCGGACAGCGGTGTGCGGCGAGGCAGCGACGTGTTGAAGGGGCTGGCACTCGGCGCCGACGCGATCGCCATCGGCCGGGCCACCCTCTATGGCGTTGGCGCGGCCGGCGAAGCCGGCGCAACCCGCGCGCTGGATATCCTGAGCGCGGAAATCCGCCGCACCATGGCGGTGATGGGTGTGACGGACATCGCGTCAATCACCCGGGAAAACATTCGCCTGCCCGGGCAACTTCCCGTGTCAGGCCACGGCTGACCGGCGGAGAATTTCGCGATAACGACCGGGCAAACAATTACGAGCGAACCGCCGGACTATCGTCTGGATAAGCCGTCGATTCGTACTGTTCCACATCTTCGAGCGCATCCAGCCAATAGCCCGAACTTATGACGTCGAACTTCATGGAATTCTCGCCGGTGGATTCGGTCCGGACGATCCAGATGACTTCGTCAGCGTGCGGAAATGACCGGCCTTTCAGCTCGTCGCCGTAAAAGCGATGCAGAATGGCATGATCGTCCATCCCGTCCGCCAGCAGGCGTACAAGGAAGGATTCGTTCGGCGTAGGTTGAAGCAGCGCCCGCGCGGACGCGTTGACAGCTGTAACCTCCAGTTGGACGCGTACGGCGTCCGGTTCCGGAAACAGGCTCGGAAAGGCCGCATACAGCAAGCTTCCGGCATTGAACATACGCTCGTGAAGCGCGGTGTCCGCATACTCTTCCCAGAGCTTTTCATCGCGCATTTCGTTCGCAGCATTTCGCATCTGGCCGTCGCGAAGGACATCACCCATGTCGTGTTTGAGCACGATATACGCGGCCTCCTCGGGCTCCATATCCTGGAGAGACATGAGGCACATTTCGCGCCGCTCATCCTCACTCATCTCGGATTGGTCACCATAATCCATCGCGTCCAGCAGATCCGCGAAATCCTGGTTGCTGCGTGCACCCTCAATCTCCCCGATTTGCGAGAAGTCGAGAACCCGGACCTGGAAGCTATTCGGCATATTCCAAGTGCTCGCCTAAGCGCAATTGATGCATTTGGTTGCGTAGGGCAGCGCTTTCAGGCGTTCCGGAGCGATCGGCTCCTGGCAGGTCAGGCAAATGCCATAGGTGCCGGCCTCAATCCTGGACAACGCCGTTTTGATCTTGCGAATCTCATCCTGAGCCAATCCACCGATGGCTTCGAGAACTTCGTCATTCTCTGTATTCACAGCGTTCTCCGACCAGTCGTCGTCCGGCGTCTCGCTCAACTCATCATCGATTTCCTTGGACCGGTCCGTCAGTTCGCCGAGGCGCTCCTCGAGCATGGTCTTGATTTCATTCACATTCATTTTCCACTCCTTCATCGTCAGCGCATGCATAGCTTCCCCAAGATTTGGCACGGCGGTGCGCGGAATGTAAGAGGCTGTGCTGTATATCTTTTTTGGTCGCGCGACGTTTTCACCATGTTAAATCACGCGAACGCCCCGAGGGTTCTTCACGCGTCGGTGGCTATCACGGTCATGCTCCACCCTGTGACCGGAATGTTCTCGGGAGCGAAACGAGGAAGTTTCCGACCATACTCACAATCAACGAGCGCGGCGACGCGCCCGGGTGACAGCCAACCAGTGCCCTCGCGATACCTTTCGCGGCACTGGCACGGTGCGCGCCGTCAGAGCCGTTTCTTCTTTAAAACGCGGGCCGATGACCCGCGGCTCAATGCGCGTGTCGTGGAAACTGATCCGATCTGCGCCTTCCGGCGGCTTCATCGGGCTTCAGCGCATCGAGCTGCCCGAGGAGATGTTCATTCAACGGATCGGCAACACCGTCCTCAAGCACCTGTGCCCAGACGGGAACCGCGAAAAGCGGCAACATTTGTGAGCTTGCGAACATGTTTCCTGTTCCTGTCACACGCAATTCTCTCTATCGCGGCAACACCGTACTGCCCATCAGGAACTCGTCGATGGCACGCGCCGCCTGACGGCCTTCGCGAATGGCCCAGACAACCAGAGACTGGCCGCGGCGCATGTCACCGGCGGTGAAAACCTTGTCCCGCGACGTCCGGTAGGCGTTGGTGTCGGCTTTGACATTGCCGCGCGCGTCGAGTTCGACATCGAGCTCGCGAAGCATGCCCTCGGCGACCGGATGCAGGAAGCCCATGGCCAGCAGCACCAGGTCGGCTTTGATCTCGAACTCGGTGCCTGGGATCGGCTGAAACTTCTCGTCGACACGCTGACAATTGATGTGGGTGACGCGCCCGTTCTCCCCGCCGATACTGTTGGTGGTGACCGAGAAATCACGCTCGGCGCCCTCGGCCTGGCTCGACGATGTACGCATCTTGAGCGGCCAGTGCGGCCAGGTCAGGCCCTTGTCTTCCTTCTCCGGCGGCTCCGGCATGATTTCAAGCTGGATTACCGAAAGGGCACCCTGCCGGATCGACGTGCCGATGCAGTCGGATCCGGTGTCACCGCCGCCGATGACAACCACATTCTTCGCGGCCGCACGGATCGGCTTGATATCACCCACCTGGTTGCTACCCGCCACGCGACGGTTCTGCTGCGGCAGGAAATCCATCGCGAAATGAACGCCTTTTAAATCGCGCCCCTCGACGGGCAGATCACGCGGGGTTTCCGAGCCACCACAAAGCAGAACAGCGTGATGTTGCGCCTCGAGTTCCGTCGCGGTGACATCTACGCCGACATGAACGCCACAATGGAGCGTCACACCTTCGGCGACCATCTGCTCCATGCGACGGTCGATCAGATGCTTCTCCATCTTGAAATCGGGAATGCCGAAACGAAGCAGCCCACCCGGCGCCTCATTTTTCTCGAACAGATGCACATCATGGCCCACACGCGCCAATTGCTGCGCGGCTGCCATGCCGGCCGGTCCTGACCCGACAATTGCAACCTTCTTGCCGGTCTTGGTGTCCGGGATCTGGGGGGTAATCCACCCCTCTTCCCAGCCCTTGTCGACAATCGCGCATTCAATCGTCTTGATGGTGACCGGATTGTCATCGATGTTGAGCGTACAGGCGGCCTCGCATGGTGCGGGGCAAATTCGGCCCGTGAACTCGGGGAAATTGTTTGTCGAATGCAGGTTGCGCGACGCCTCTTCCCAATCCGCATTGTAGACGAGGTCATTCCAATCCGGAATCTGGTTATTGACCGGACAGCCGTTGTGGCAAAACGGAATACCGCAATCCATGCAGCGCGCCGCCTGGCGTTCCAGATCGCGTTCCTCAAGCGGAATCACAAACTCATTATAGTTCCGGATGCGGTCAGCGGCCGGCTTGTAGGTGCGGTCGTGCCGCTCAATCTCGATGAAACCTGTGGCCTTGCCCATTAACCCCTCCGTAATCCGATGTTCATTTCGCCGGTCTGCTCGACCTGCATTTCCTGCAGGGCGCGGCGATACTCTACCGGCATGACCTTCACGAACTTCGGCAAAAACTCATCCCAATTGTCCAGAATATGCTGCGCACGTGTCGACGCGGTGTAGCGCGCGTGCTTCTGGATCAACTGGCGCAACCGCTTGGCGTCGAACCGGGTCATGTCAGACTGGGTATCCACCAGACCATGTGATTCGTTGTCCGAGAGATGCAGCTTATCCATGCCTTCGGCCTCGCCCTCGATGGGCTCGAGATCAACCATCGCGAGGTTGCAACGCCCGTGGAAATCGCCCGCTTCGTCGAGCACATATGCGATCCCGCCCGACATGCCGGCCGCGAAGTTCCGCCCGGTTTCTCCGAGCACCACAACGATGCCGCCGGTCATATACTCGCAGCCATGATCACCAGTGCCCTCGACCACGGCAACGGCACCCGAGTTGCGCACAGCGAACCGCTCACCCGCTATCCCGCGGAAGTAACATTCGCCGGTCACCGCGCCGTACAGCACCGTGTTGCCGACGATCATGCTCTCATTCGGATCGATACCGCTTTCCGGCGCCGGGCGTACGATAAGCTTGCCGCCCGACAGGCCTTTGCCGACATAGTCGTTGGCTTCGCCTTCGAGCTCGAGGGTCACGCCGCGCGCAACCCACGCACCGAAGCTTTGCCCCGCCACGCCCTTCAGCTTTAACCAGATCGTGTCTTCCGGCAGGCCGGCATGGCCGTACTTTCTGGCGATTTCACCTGACAGCATTGCACCCGCCGTGCGATCCGTGTTCCGGATCGGGAATTCCGCCTGAACAGGCGTGCCGTCGTCGATGGCCGCCTTCGCGACCTTGATGAACTTGCGATCCAGGATGTCCTTGATGGGATGGTCCTGGTCGACGGTACGGTGGATTGCGACATGATCCGCTTCGGCCGGCCTGTAGAACAACTTGCTGAAATCCAGCCCCTTGGCCTTCCAATGTTCAATTGCCGTCTTCGTATCGAGCATATCGGTCTGTCCGATCATCTCGTTGACCGTCCGGAAGCCCATTGCCGCCATCAGTTCGCGCACTTCCGCCGCCACATAGAAGAAGAAATTGATCACATGCTCGGGCTTGCCCGTGAATTTCTTGCGCAGCTCCGGATCCTGCGTCGCAATCCCGACCGGGCAGGTGTTCAGATGACATTTGCGCATCATGATGCAGCCCGATGCGATCAGCGGTGCCGTGGCGAATCCGAATTCGTCCGCCCCCAGCAGCGCGCCGACGACCACATCCCGGCCAGTCCGCAACCCGCCGTCGACCTGCACCGAAATACGCCCGCGCAAATCATTCATCACGAGGGTTTGCTGGGTCTCGGCCAGACCGATTTCCCAGGGCGAACCCGCATGCTTGATCGAGGTCAGCGGCGATGCGCCGGTCCCGCCCTCAAAGCCCGAAATCGTGACATGGTCCGCGCGCGCTTTCGACACGCCCGCGGCCACGGTCCCGACCCCGACCTCCGAGACCAGCTTGACGCTGATATCGGCTCTCGAGTTGGCGTTCTTCAGATCGAAGATCAGTTGTGCCAAATCCTCGATCGAGTAGATGTCGTGATGCGGCGGCGGCGAAATGAGGCCGACACCGGCCGTGGAATGACGCACCTTGGCAATGACCGCGTCGACCTTGTGACCCGGCAGCTGACCGCCCTCGCCGGGCTTCGCACCCTGGGCCATCTTGATCTGAATCATGTCGGAGTTGACGAGATACTCCGTCGTCACGCCGAACCGGCCCGAGGCGACCTGCTTGATCGCAGAGCGCATGGAATCACCGTTCTCCATGGGCGTGAAGCGGTCCGCTTCCTCACCGCCCTCACCGGTGTTCGACTTGCCGCCGATCCGGTTCATGGCGATCGCCAGATTCGTGT
>JAQCFD010000078.1 GCA_027618305.1 Pseudomonadota bacterium | reverse complement strand
CCCCAACCGACAGAGAATTCGCCGGCATGAATAATCCTGCAACGCCCCCCGCCCGCCCGATCGACATCCTCGATTTCCTCGCCGAGCAGGGCGTCCCGATACCCCCGCTGAAGATCGTCGATGTCGGCGCGATGGATGTCGGCGAAGCCGAGCCCTGGGCCCGGCTGGTTCAGTCCGGCGCGGCCCGGCTTATCGGCTTCGAGCCCAATCCCGCGGAGTGCGAAAAACTCAACGCGACAGCGAAACCCAACACGGAATATCTGCCCCACGCGCTCGGCGATGGCGGGTCCCACACGCTCCATGTCGGCGCGGCACCGATGACGTCGTCCCTGTTCGCGCCCGACCCGTCGGTCATGAAACAGTTCCACAGTCTGTGGGAGCTCTGTGAGACCAGCGCGGAACTCCCGGTCGACACCGTCCGTCTCGACGATATCGACGCGGTGCGCCCGATGGATTTCCTGAAACTCGACATCCAGGGCGCCGAACTCATGGCGCTCGAGGCGGCCACGGCGGCGCTGGCGGACACCGGCGCCATCCAGGTCGAGGTCGGCTTCCTGCCGATCTACAAAAACCAGCCGCTGTTTGCCGATGTGGACATATTCCTGCGCAAACACGGGTTTGCGTTCCACACGATGGTCGGGGTCGGGTCGCGGCCGTTTCGACCCTTGATCAAGGACGGCAATCCCAATCGCGGCTTCGCGCAGGTCATTTGGAGCAACGCGCTGTATTTTCGCGACACGGCCAATTTCCCGCGCCTGGCGCGCGAGAACCCGGATGCCGTGCTGAAAATCGCGATCCTCGCCCACGAACTTTATGGCGCCTTCGATCTCACCGCGGTCGCCATGCAACATTATGGCGCCGCGCAACAGCCGGGGCTGGCAACGGCCTACATTCGCGCGTTGACGGCCGCCGACCCCACGATCACCGCGATGAAATAATCAGGCCTCGGGCTCGGCGTCCGGGTTGGCGACCGGTGCGGCGGCCGTTGGCGGGACCGCCGACTTCGCCACGCCGACCCGCGCGGGGCGCAACAGGCGATCATGCAGCCGATAGCCCGCCTGCATGACCTGGGCGACGCTGCCATTCGGCAAGTCGCTGTCGGGCACTTCATACATGGCCTCGTGCAGGTTGGGGTCGAACGGCTCGCCGGTCGGATCGAGGCGCTCAATCTTGTGCGCCGCCAGCGCATGCTGGAAGTCATTCTGTACGGCGATCACCCCTTCGAGCAGAGTCTGCAGAAGCTCATGCTCGCCGCGCCGTTCCTCCGGTACCGCGAACAGCGCGCGTTCGAGATTGTCGCCGATGGACAGGATATCGCGCGCAAACCCGGTCACCGCATAACGATGGGCGTCCTCGATCTGGCGCTCGGCGCGCTTGCGCACATTCTCCGTCTCGGCCATCGCGCGCAGCAACTGATCGCGCAGCTGCGAGACTTCGCCCTCGAGTTCGACGATGCGCGCGGCATGCTTGCCGCCGCCCCAGCGATTTCCATCCGCGTCGGTGGGCGAGGGCTCGGCGACGTCGGGTGTATTGGACTCCATGGGGCCCTCTGCAGGGGTGCCGGTCTGTGGGCTCTCAGGGGTCTCGTTCTTGTTTTCTTCGGTCATGTGTTCGCTTTCTTTCCGGCGTCCGCACCGGCCGTTGGGATTCGTCTATCCGGGAATGTTGCGCCTATCCGACCAGCCGGCCGACAATCTTCGCTGTGTAGTCCACCACGGGAATGATCCGGGCATAGTTGATTCGGGTCGGGCCGATGACGCCGACCGCCCCGACGATTTGTTGTTCGCTGTTGCGATAGGGCGCGACAACGACCGAACATCCGGCGAGAGAGAACAGGTCGTTCTCTGCCCCGATGAAGATCTGCACACCCTCGCCGCCTCGCGCCATGTCCAGAAGCTTGATCCAGGATTCCTTCGTCTCCAGCGCATCATAGAGGCGGCGCACATGCTCGAGATCCTCGACGGCATGAATATCATCGAGCAGGCGCTCTGCGCCGCTGACGATCAGCGCCGCCTCGGCGCCGCTGCCGGTGGCGGTTGCCAACCCCGCCTCGACAAGCTTCTGGGTCACCACATCCAGGTCGCGGCGATGGAGCTCCAGTTCGGCGGCGATCTGCCCCCGGGCCTCCTCGATGGTCTTGCCGACCATGCGCGCCGACAGGAAGTTCGAGGCCTCGATCAGGGCCGACGCGGGCATCCCGTTCGGCACTTCGATGATCCGGTTTTCCACGCTGCCATCTTCGGTGACCAGAACCACCAGCGCCCGGCCCGGTGCCAGCGAGACAAACTCGATATGGCGCAATGGCGAATCACTCTTCGGCGCCACCACCAGGCCGGCGCAATTGCTCAGGCCCGAGAGCACGCGGGTGGCCTCCGCCAGGGTCTGCTGCACACTGCGTCCCTCCGCGGCGCACTGCGCCTCGATCGTCGAACGCTCGTCCGCCGTCAGATGGCCCACCTCGAGCAGCCCATCGACGAACAGGCGCAGGCCCGCCTCGGTGGGAATACGCCCCGACGACGCGTGCGGCGAGAACAGCAGGCCGGAATCCTGAAGATCGGCCATCACATTCCGGATCGTGGCCGGCGACAATCCCAAGCCGAGATTGCGCGACAGGGTGCGCGACCCGACCGCCTCACCCGTTTCCAGATAGGCGTCAGTGATCTGCCGAAGAACTTCGGAGCTACGCTGGTTCAGTTGTGAAATCACCCGGCTCATGGCCGTGATTGTCCGTTGTTAGCGCAAGAAAAGTCGAGGGCCGACATCTCCGCTGAACTTAGGCACGCCCCGGCACCTAATCAAGAACGACGGCGTCGGCCGACAAACACCGGATCGGCCTGGGATCGCGGTTCTGGACGCAACCCCGCCGCAAAGACTAACTTCGCCGCCTCAAATCGATCCTAGCCGTACTGGAACCAGCATGCCCAAAACCTCCATCCGCCCTTCACGGCGCGCCCCCGACGAAATGCGCCAGGTGCGCCTCAAGCCGGGAGCCGCCAAATATGCGGAAGGGTCGTGCCTGGCGATGTTCGGCAACACCCATGTGCTCTGCGCCGCCAGCATCGAGGAACGGGTGCCGCCGTGGATGCGTGGCAGCGGCGCCGGCTGGGTGACAGCGGAATACGGCATGCTGCCCCGCTCGACCCACACCCGGTCCGACCGCGAAGCCGCGCGCGGCAAGCAGTCGGGCCGGACCCAGGAAATCCAGCGTCTGATCGGCCGGTCCCTCCGCGCGGTCACCGATATGGAAATCCTCGGCGAGCGGCAGATTCGCCTCGACTGCGACGTGCTGCAGGCCGACGGCGGTACACGGACAGCCGCCATCACCGGTGCCTGCGTGGCGTTGCACATCGCCTGTCAGGGGCTGGTTAAATCCGGTGCGATCGCCGAGAACCCGGTGCGCGAACTCGTCGCCGCCGTCTCCTGCGGGCTGTACAAGGACACGGCCGTCCTCGATCTCGACTATCCGGAGGATTCGAACGCCCAGGCCGATTCAAACTTCGTGCTGACCGAGCGCGCCCAGATCGTCGAAATCCAGGGCACCGCCGAAGAGCGTCCTTTCACCCGCGCCCAGTTCATCCGGCTGCTCGACCTCGCGCGTGACGGCACCGAGCAGCTCTTCGTGCATCAGCGCAAGGCACTCGGGATCAAATAGACGAAATCAAACAGGCGCGCGCAGACCATGACCCGTAAATTCGATGACAGCAGGCTGGTGATCGCCAGCCACAATGCCGGCAAGGTCCGCGAGATCGCGGATCTGCTCTCGCCGTTTGCGGTGTCGGTACAGAGCGCCGGCGACCTGGGGTTGCCCGAGCCCGAGGAGACCGGCGCCACCTTCGCCGAGAATGCCATTCTCAAGGCACGCGCTTCCGCTGAAGGCAGTGGGCAGGTCGCGTTAGCAGACGATTCCGGCTTTTCTGTCGCCGCGCTGGGCGGCGCACCGGGCATTCACGCCGCGCGCTTTGCCGAACGCGCGGACGGGGTACGGGATTTCGACTGGGCGATGGAACAGCTGCACGAGGCCAGCGCGGAAGCCGCGGACGACCAGGCCTGGTTCACGTGCGCGCTCGCACTGGCCTGGCCCGACGGGCATGTCGAGGTCTTCGAGGGTCGGGTCGAAGGCACCCTGGCCTGGCCGCCGCGCGGCGACCGCGGCTTCGGTTATGATCCGATCTTTGTGCCCCGGGGCAGCACCCAGACCTTTGCCGAGATGGAACCGGACGCCAAGCATGCGATCTCGCACCGTGCGATTGCCTTTGCTGCGCTCATCGACGCCTGCTTCAAACCCGCCGAATAAAAACCGGATGAGCACGCCATGAAAGACGCGGCCGGTGATATCGCGCTATATGTGCACTGGCCGTTCTGCCTCTCGCTCTGCCCCTATTGCGACTTCAACAGCCATGTGCGCGACACCATCGACCAGGGTGCATGGCGCGACGCGCTGTTGCGCGAACTCGAGCACTGTGCCGCCCAGATACCCGGGCGGCGGCTGACCAGCATCTTCTTCGGCGGCGGCACGCCATCCCTGATGCCGCCGGAAACAGCGCGCGCCGTCATCGCACGGGCCCGGGAATTGTTCGTGCCAAACGTGGACCTCGAGATCACGTTGGAGGCCAACCCGACCTCCGTCGAACAGACCGCGCTTGCCGGCTTCGCCGACGCCGGGATCAACCGCCTCAGCCTCGGGATCCAGGCGCTGGACGACGCCGCCCTGTCGGCGCTCGGCCGCACCCATGCTGTCAGCGAGGCCCGCGCCGCGATCGCGACCGCCGCCGACATCTTCGACCGCTTCTCCTTCGATCTCATATACGCCCGCCCGGGCCAGACCCCGGACGCCTGGATGCGTGAGCTCGACACAGCTCTCTCGCTCACACGCGGCCACCTCTCGGTCTATCAATTGACGATCGAGGCCGGGACGCCTTTCTTCCTCGCCCAGGCGCGCGGCGACCTGCAACTGCCCGACGAGGCCGACGGGGCGGCCATGTTCGAGCAGACCCAGGACGCGTTGGCCGTCGCCGGGCTGCCCGCCTATGAAATTTCAAACCACGCCGCGCCTGGCCAGGAATCCCGCCATAATCTGACTTATTGGCACTACCGGGACTATCTCGGCGTAGGGCCCGGCGCCCATGGGCGCATCACGATCGACGGCCGAATTCTGGCGACGCGCCAGCACCGGGCCCCGGAGATTTGGCTCAAACGGGCGCTGGAGACCGGTCACGCCACTCAGGATGATGCAGCCCTACCGCCTGAGACCCTGACGGCGGAGCTCGTCATGATGGGGCTCCGTCTGACCGCCGGGATCGACGCCGGTGAGTTCGCGCGGCGAATCGGCAAACGCCCGGGCGAGATTTTCGCGCCCGCGACCATCGACCGCCTCGTGGATGCCGGCTATCTCGATTGGCGCGATGACGGGTTCAACGCGACCGCGGCCGGGCGGCAGCGCCTCAACGCGGTCGTGGACGCACTGCTGAATTCGTAAAGCCGGTTTCGTCGTGCTCGGGTCGTGGCGCCTAATTCGTCACCGGCGGGGCGAAGCTCGTTGGCGCGGGGTCGATCACCTCTGGCGCGTCACGACGCACTTCCAGCACCGCCAGCCCGCGTTCAACCGCACCGCTTTCGGTCAGGCGGAATATGCCGTCCACCCCCGCAAACCCGTCCGGGTTTTCCAGGCGCACGCGCGCATAGGGTGCCGGGTCCTCGCCGCGCGCCAGTACGGCCGCCAGCGCGACTCCGTCATACGCGAGGGTTGCCAGCCGGTCCGGCGCGCGTCCGAACGCTTCCTCGAAGCGCTCGACGAACCGCGCACGCGCATCGGGCGGCGGCGCGGCAAACCAGGCACCCAGCATCGTCGGCTCCTTGCCGAGAGCGGGGTCATCCCACACCCAGGTGCCGAGCAACTTGACCTGCTGCGGGTCTACATCAAAAAAGGCCAGCAACGGTGCGATCTGGAGCACCTCCTCGCCGCCGACCGGCAGCATCAGCGCCTCGAAGCCGACCTCGCCAAGGGTGTCGCGTGTGGACAGCCGTTCGAGCGCGCGTTTCGAGAATGCGTCATCTCGCTGGGCGAGAAGCTTTCGTTCCGCTTCAAGGGCCTCGACCCTCTCGTCATAACGCGCCAGGGTTCGCACGGTCTCCGTGACCGCCTCGACGCCGCCCGGATAGAATGCCGTCGCCGCAACGCTGACGCCGCGCCGGGCAACGACGTCGGACAGGATCGCCGACATGCGCCCGCCAAATCCGTCATCCGGCACCAGGGCTGCAAACTGGCTCAGGCCGCGCCGCGCGGCAAAGGCGACGACACGGTCAATCTGGGCCTCGTTTGAAAACCCCGCGGCGTACACCCCGTCGCCGGCGATCAGCTGGTCGTTGGAAAACGCGAAGACCGGGATGCCCGCCGGCCGGCTGACACTCGACGTGCCCGCCACCGCGTCCGAGAAAAGCGGGCCCAGAACAACACGCGCGCCCTCGGCCTGCGCGCGGACCATCGCGGCGTGCGCAGCCTGGGCGTTGCCGCCGGAATCGTAGATCCGCAGCTCAAACTTCGGCACGGCAAAATCGAACAATGCCATCTGCGCCGCATCCGCGAGATCACGGCCAAGGGCGGCGGCGGGACCGCTCAGGGGGATGATCAGCGCGGCGCGCGTAATGTCCGGCGCGCCCTGCAGCGCCGGGTCCTTTGGTACAGGCACCACGTTTTGCGGCACGGCCGGGGTGCCGGTAACCGGCGACGGCGTGGCTTCTTGCGCTTCGCCCGGTGGCCCCGCTACGTTGGCAGGCGCACACGCCGCCAGCAGCAGGCCGGCCGCGACGAACAGAAAGCGCGAACGGGCACTGGCGAACAGGCGCGCGCGGGCGCGCAGAAGGACAACCGGTCGTGGCACGAAAAAGCCTTCCTCAAACAGCCCAAACGGATTCAGACGCGCGCGAACCTAACCGCGCAGACGAGCATGAACAAGCGCCGGATACACGCGCCGGCAGCAAAGCGGCGCCGGGCCTGCATCTGGTCGCGACGCCGATCGGGAATATGGGCGACATTACGCTGCGGGCGCTGGATGTTCTGGCCGGGGCCGATGCGATCCTCTGCGAGGACACGCGCGTCACCCGCAAACTTCTGACCCGACACAACATCGCAACCTCCTCCCTCGCCTACAATGATCACAACGCGCGCCGCGTGCTGCCCCGACTGATGGAACGCCTGAACAATGGCGATTCTCTGGCGCTCGTGAGCGATGCGGGCACGCCGCTGATTTCCGACCCGGGTTACCGTCTGGTCGAGGCCGCCATCGAGGCCGATATCCCGCTCCACACGTTACCCGGAGCGAGTGCCGCGCTGGCCGGACTGGTCCTGTCGGGCCTGCCGACAGACGGCTTCTTCTTCGCCGGATTTTCGGCACCGCGCCAAACCGCCCGACGACGCCGGTTTGCCGAATTGGCCGCCGTGCCGGGGAGCCTGATTTTCTTCGAATCGGCCCGGCGCCTCGCGGCAAGCCTGTCGGATATGCGCGACGCGCTCGGCGATCGCCCGGCCGCCATCGCGCGCGAGATCACCAAGCTGCATGAAGAAGTGCGGCGCGGCACCTTGTCCGAGCTCGCCGCGCACTACGCCGATGCCGGCCCGCCACGGGGCGAAATTGTCATTGTGGTGGCCCCACCCCTGGCACAGGAAGTCGACGCCGACGCGTTGCGCGCGGCGGTGACCGAAGCTCTCGGTGAATTCAGCCTGCGTGACGCCGTGGCCCAGGTCGCCGCCGAAACCGGTCGCCCGCGGCGGGAGATTTACCGCCTCGCGCTCGAGATCACCGGTGACGAGCCGGACGGATGAGTATGACGACACACCGTCAGGCCGCCGAGCTGCGCGGCCATCGCGCCGAGCGCCGGGCGGCCCTGCTTCTGCGCCTGAAGGGATTTCGGCTGTTGGCGCGCCGCTACCGCAGCCCCGTCGGGGAGATCGACATCGTCGCACGCCGCGCGCGGCTGCTGGTCGCGGTCGAGGTCAAGGCCCGCGGCGACCTGGACATCGCAGCCCATGCCATCGACAAACGCCAGCAAATGAGAATTGCGCGCGCAACCGACCATTTTCTCGCCGCAAATCCGTCCTATGCAGATTGTCAGGTTCGATTCGATGCGGTTCTGGTCGCGCCCGGAAAGCTGCCGCGCCATATCCCCGACGCGTGGCGAATCGAATAGTCTGTGGTCAAGCGCGCCGGTAACAATCACCCCGCAGCGGGTGCCAAGGAGTTCGACATGTCGCCAGCCACTACTGACCTCCCCGCCATCAATCGACGGCCTCATGGCCGTCTCGCTGCGGCATTCGCCGTGGGGCTGCTGGGTCTCGCAGCCTGCACCCCAGCCGGGGTTGTCGTCGGCGGGGCCGCTTCGGCGGGCGTCGCCGCATCCGAAGAACGCGGTATCAAGGGCGCCGCGAACGACACCCTGATCCGGGTCGAGATCAATGAGGCCTGGGTGAAGGAGGATTTTGACACCTTCAACCGGTTGAGCCTTCAGATCTATGAGGGCCGCGTATTGGTCGCGGGCCAGGTGCCGGACCAGGTCCTGGCCGACAAGGCCATCGAAGCGGCCTGGAAACCGGACGGCGTGCGCGAGGTGATCAACGAGATCGAGATTTCAGACGGCGGCGATTTCAAGCAATTCGCCAACGACACGCTGATCAACGCCCGCCTCGACTCCGCCCTGCTGTTCGACGGCGATGTCAGTTCGATCAACTACTCGACCCGCGCCATCGGCGGCACGGTCTACCTGCTCGGCGTCGCCAAAGACCGGGTTGAGCTGGACCGGGTGTTCCGCATTGCCCGCGACATCCCCAATGTGAAGCGGGTGATCAGCCATGTGATCATGATCGACGACCCGCGCCGCATCGCGTCACCGAGCGGCCGGTCCCAAAGCGGCACGCCGACCACAAACCGCTAGGCGTGCCCGTGTCCGGCGATACAGACCAGTTGCTGCGCAGTATCGCCGGCCTCGAAGATGCGCAGATCAGCCTGGGCGAAGCAGCGCTTGCCCTGGCGGCACGCGAGCGGCCCGACGTTGCGCCCGATCGCTACCGCGCGCATTTGGCCGAGCTCGCCACCGCCGTCGGCCTTGCAAGCGGGGACGCGGGCGATAGTCTTGCGGCGAGACGCAACGCGCTGGCGCAGGTCCTGCACGACCATTTCGGCTATGCCGGCGACCGGCAATCCTATGACGATCTGCAGAACGCGAACCTGATGCATGTCATCGACCGGCGAAAGGGCTTGCCGATTGCGCTGGGCATTCTGCACATCCACTGCGGCCGCGCCCTCGGCTGGGATATTTGCGGCCTGAATTTCCCCGGCCATTTTCTGGTCCGCCTGGCCGACGGCCCGTCGCGCATGATCCTCGATCCGTTTGCCGGGGGCAAAGAGGTCGACGCGTCCGGTTTGCGCACCCTGCTGAAATCCACCATCGGAGCCGACGCCGAGCTCAGCCCCACTCACTACGCGCCGGCCAGCAATCGGGACATTCTCATCCGCCTGCAAAACAACCGTAAGGTTCGTCTGATCAAGGCCGAGCAGTTCGCCGACGCTCTGGCGGCCATTGAGGACATGCTGCTGTTTGCACCCGGCGAGAGTTCGCTTTGGCATGAGGCGGGCCTGCTCAACGCCCATATCGGGAATCTGCGTGCGGCGCTCGTCGCCTTTGCCCATTGCCGCGACCTTACGGCCAATCCCGTCGACCGGGCCCGCATTG
This sequence comes from Pseudomonadota bacterium, assembly GCA_027618305.1. Taxonomy (GTDB): domain Bacteria; phylum Pseudomonadota; class Alphaproteobacteria; order UBA6615; family UBA6615; genus UBA8079. The sequence continues at coordinate 2,456 of JAQCFD010000078.1, read as the reverse complement.
AGAAACTGATCAGTGAGATTAACGCTCGGCTGAACTGACGCGCTGCGGCCTCAAAGGCGCCGTTTGCCAAATCGCTGAAAAGACTTAGATTGGCCGCGATTAGCCGCTGTTTTCCAACTCGCCGGAGCGCGACCCCATGAGCCTAGCTGTAGCGATTCAGATGGACCCCATCAACGCCATCGACATCAATGGCGATTCCACCTTCGCCCTGGCACTTGAGGCGCAGGCGCGCGGGCACGGCCTGTTTCATTATCTGCCCGAGGATCTTTCACTACGCGACGGCCGGGTCGTCGCCAAGGCGCGGCCGCTAGAGGTGCGCCGCGAGGCGGGCAATCATTTTTCGCTCGGCGCCGCCGAGACCCTCGATCTGGCCGGCCTGGACGTGGTCCTGATGCGTCAGGACCCGCCCTTCGACATGGCTTACATTACCGCCACCCACATCCTCGAACATATCCACCCCCAGACTCTGGTGGTGAACGATCCGGTCTCGGTCCGCAACGCGCCGGAGAAGCTGTTTGTGACCCATTTTGACGGTGTCATGCCGCCGACCCTGATTACCTCTTCGCGGGAAGAGATCGAGGCGTTCCGCGCGCAGCACAAGGACATCATCGTCAAGCCGCTCTACGGCAATGGCGGCGCCGGGGTCTTCCACATCAAGCCCGATGACGAAAACCTGAACTCCCTGCTCGAGATGTTCACGGACATCTATCGCGAGCCGATCATTATCCAGCGCTACCTGCCCGAGGTCCGCCTCGGCGACAAGCGCATCATCCTGGTCGACGGCGAGGCTGTCGGTGCAATCAACCGGGTCCCCGCCGAGGGCGAAGCCCGCTCGAACATGCATGTCGGCGGCCGGGCCGAGAAGATCGGACTGACGAGCCGCGAGCAGGATATCTGCGCCGCCATCGGCCCGTCACTGCGCGAACAAGGGTTGATCTTCGTCGGCATCGATGTGATCGGCGACTATCTGACCGAGATCAACGTCACCTCGCCGACGGGCATCCAGGAGATCGACCGATTCGACGGGGTCAACCTCTCGGCCCTGATCTGGGACGCCATCGAAGCGAGGCGCACAGACCTGGCGGACTAGGTCCGCGCACGCCCCCGTTCATAAAGGCCTCCGAACCGGAAAAGAGATGGCCGGGTCAAGCCCGGCCATGACGGTTGTTTCAGACTCCGGTGACACCCCTCGGCGTCATGCCCGGACTTGATCCGGGCATCCATGTTTCAGGTCTGCCCCAAAAAGAGAAAGGGCGGGTCAAAGACCCGCCCCTCCGAATTTCGAATGTGACCGCCGACTAGTTCGCCGGGAACTCCGACAGGTCCGGCGGGATGCCGTCCGGGCGTTGCAGCAGCGCCGCTTCCGGCTCGCCCGCCTTGTAGCGTGCCGCGAGCTCGTCGGGATCGAACTTGATACCGATCGGGTTCGCCGTGAATTCACCATTGTCGAAATATTCGGCAAACTGCGCGACGGGGATGTTGTCGACCTGCAGTTCGACCTGGTTCTTGTCCGGGTCGAAGTAATACATCGACGTGGTCGGGCCGTGATTGATGCAGAATTCGGGCTGTATCCCCTCGCCCTTCAGGCGTTCGTAGGTGTGCACCAGGTCGCCGAGATTTTCATAGGTAAAGGCCATGTGGTGCATGCCCGCATAGCCGTCGACATGTTCCTTGATGCCCGGGAAGCCGAGCACCGCAACCCGGTGATGTTCGTTGTCGTAGGTCACGAAGCCGCCAAAGTCGGCCTCGTACATCGCCTCGCCCTCGAGCACGACCTTGTACCAGTCGAGCACCATGCGGGCGCGCTCGGGCGGTGTCCGCAAAACCACATGGGCCAGTTTTGCGGGCGCAACCTTGCCCCGTTCCTTGGCCGTTTTCGGCATTTTCGCAACTGCGTTCATCGGTATCTCCCAGTGACGGCGTCTTGTTCCAAACGCACTTTCGCCGGCATTGTTGCGCCGGAGACGAAAAGATTCAATCGTGATCGCATCATGTCCAATCCGGGGGAGCCGCCGACAATGTCCGAACGCCTGAAGTCACCGCCGCCGCATCGCAACACCAAAACGCCCAAACTCAAGACACCGCCCGGCGCGACCGACACTCATTTTCACCTGTATGGCCCCGGCAAGCGCTTCCCCTACCACCCGGATTCGCCGTTGCTGGTGGAGGATTCGACCCTCGACGACATGCTCAAGCTGCACAATACCCTGGGCATCGAGCGCGGCGTGATCGTCCATTCGGTCGTGCAGGGTAATACCTATGAATACCTGCTCCATGCGCTGTCGCGCGAGCCCGAGCGCCTGCGGGGCATCGCCCTGCCCGCACCCGACATCACCGATGGGGAACTCGAGATTCTGACAAAGGCCGGGGTCGTCGGCGCCCGGTTCGCCTTTCGCGCCAATCCCGTGATCAACACCGAGATCGTTGCCCGCACCCACGAGTTCGGCTGGCACCCG
>JAQCFD010000077.1 GCA_027618305.1 Pseudomonadota bacterium | reverse complement strand
ATGTTGAGGCAAGCCGGAATCGTCTCCGAAACCGGCAGAACTTGCCGGGCATGACGGCCATATCCGACTCTTCTTGCCGCGCCCGACCCGGCGAGAGTGACTAAAATCCTCAGAAAACCGCGAGTATTGGTGCTGGCACGGCGCCTGCAACTGTCCCTGCGATAATTCGCACCAGGACACAGACATGACGACCACGTCACAAGTCGCACTCTCCTATCAATCCGCGCTGTCGAACCAACTCGACGTCGCGGCCAACAACATTGCCAACATGTCCACCACGGGCTTCCAGGGCAGCCGCCCGATGTTCGCAGAGTTTCTGGCCCAGGTTGATTCGGACGGCACCAAGATTTCCTATGTCGAGGACCTCGGCACGATCCGCGATATCAATCAGGGGCCGCTCGGCTTCACGGGCAACAAGCTGGATGTGGGCATTCAGGGCGAAGGCTATTTCGTGGTCGAGGATGCCGGCGAGTTCCTGTTCACCCGGAACGGCAACTTCCAGGTCGATGACAGCGGTCGGCTGATCACCAGCAACGGCGCCGTCGTGATGGACGAACAGGACAATCCGATCGTGTTCGGGCCGGACGAGACAGATATCGACATCAGCCGCGACGGTGTTGTGCGCACGGGCAATGGCGAAATAGCCACCCTGCGGCTCGTGACCTTCGCAAATCAGCAAGACATGGAACATCGGGGCAGCAGCATGTTTGCCACCGAACAAATCCCCTTCGAGGCCGCTGACGCGGAAGTCGTGCAGGGCATGCTCGAAGGTTCGAACGTCGTCGCGATCACCGAAATGACCCGGATGATCGAAATCCTGCGCAGCTACCAGTCAGCCGCACAGCTGATCACACAGGAAGAAGATCGCGAAGAAGAAGCGATCGATATTCTCACACGGACCGTGTGAGCTGAGGAGTTACAGAAATGAGATCATTGAGCATCGCCGCCACGGGCATGTTGGCCCAACAACTCAACGTCGAGGTCATCTCGAACAATATTGCCAACATGAACACGACCGGCTTCAAACGTCAGCGGGCCGAGTTCCAGGACCTTCTGTATCAAAGCCAGCGCCGCGTCGGCTCGACATCGTCCGACAGCGGGACGATTGTTCCCGCCGGTGTGCAGATCGGTCTCGGCGTCAAAACAGCGTCGGTCTACACAATCAACGAGCAGGGCAATCTGCAGTCGACCGAAAACCCGCTCGACCTAGCGATCAGCGGCAGCGGCTATTTCCAAATTACTCTGCCAACCGGCGAGACGGCCTACACCCGAGCCGGATCCTTTCAGTTGAGCCCCACGGGCCAGCTCGTCTCGGTGGATGGCTATACCGTCGAACCGGCCATCACCATTCCCACCAACGCGGTCCAGATCACGGTCAACTCCAGCGGCCAGGTCCTGGCCCAGATCGCCGGACAGGTCGCCGAGCAAAATCTTGGTCAGCTGACTCTCGCGAACTTCGCCAACCCGGCCGGCCTCAGCCCTGTCGGCGACAACCTGTTTCTCGAAACGCCCGCCTCGGGCACTGCCACATCCGGCAACCCGGGCGTGACGGGCCTCGGGACGCTCCTTCAGGGGTTTCTCGAAACATCCAACGTCAACACGGTGAGCGAGATCACCAATCTGATCACGGCCCAGCGCGCCTATGAGATGAATTCGAAGGTCATCCAGACCTCGGACGAGATGCTCAGCACCATCAACCGGCTGAGATAGGGAAAGTTCGATGCGCCACGACATCGCACACATCACCCGAAAACTCGCAGCTGCCCTCGCCGTGACCACCGCCCTGTCCTTCACGACAGCGGCAGCGGCCGACGGCGGCATCAACGCCGGGAGCGATGCGAACGCGACCAGCCGGTCCGTTCACCCGGGCGCGGAACTCTCGTTGCGCCGGCAGATTGTCATCGACCAGGATACGATCCGCCTGAGCGACCTGTTCGACGGGCAGATCAACGCTGCCGCCGGCATCACGGCCGACACGGTGGTTGCCTATGCACCCGAGCCGGGGCGCCGCGCAATCTTCGATGCGGAATGGCTTGCACGCCTCGCCCATCGACTGCGGTTGAACTGGCGACCGGCCACCCGGCTCGATCGGGTTGTCGCCGAACGCGCAAGCACGCTTGTCAATGGTGACACCGTCCGCGACACCATCGCCAGGGAGCTCGCGGAACGCGGTTTCGGTGAGGAGTTCGACATCGAACTCTCGAACCACAACCTGATGATCCATATCGACAGCAGCCTCCCGGGCACGGTCGGGATCGCGTCGCTTTCCGTCGACCCCTCGAGCGAACGCTTCAACGCCATCATCACGGTTCCCGCCGGCGATCCGCGGGCCAAACGACTGACCGTCGCCGGCCGCATGTTTGCGATGCTCAACGTGCCCGTGCCGGTGACGACCCTGCGCCCCGGCGAGACGATCCGGGCCGACGACATCATCTGGAAACCCGTGCGCGCGCGCCTCGTGCGCGACAATACGGTCACCGACACAGACGACCTTATCGACATGGAACCGCGCCGCGCGCTGCGTCAGGACACGCCGGTCCGCCGCGCCGATCTGCGCCGTCCGCAATCCGTCAGCAAGGGCGATGTCGTGACCATGCTGTACCAAACCAGCACCATGACACTCAGCGCCACCGGGCTTGCCGAAGGCAGCGGCACCGACGGCGACATCATCCGTGTCCGCAACCGACAGACCAAGCTGGTGATCGATGCCCGCATTACAGGCCCGGACCGTGTCGAGGTTCTGATGCTACCCCAGCTCGCCGCCAATCAAGGTGCCAACCAAGGAACACCCCAATGAATGCCACAATGAATGTCACGCGGGCCCCTGGAGCCGCAAAGTCACGGGCAGCCCATGCGCCGCGCGTCATCGCCCTGGTGGGGCTTGCCGTCGCCCTCACCGGTTGCAACGCCCTGTCCCGGCTGGCCTCCGTCGGCGCAGAGCCCCCGTTGACCCAGATCGAAAATCCCGTCGCCCGTCCCGACTACCGTCCGGTTTCGATGCCGATGCCGGCCCCGCGCCCGATCGAGCGCAACGCCAATTCACTTTGGCGCACGGGCGCGCGCGCCTTTTTCAAGGATCAGCGCGCCGGTGAAGTTGGCGACATCCTGACGGTCGTGGTCGATCTCGACGATCAGGCACAGATCAACAACGCAACGACACGGGCGCGCACAGCAACCGAAGATGCGTCACTGAATGCCCTGCTCGGCTATGAAACGAGCCTCGGTGCGGTGCTTCCCGAAGCAATCAACCCTGGCAACCTTCTCGATGCCGACAGCGCCACAAACTCATCCGGGACCGGCACCATCACACGTGACGAGGATATCGAACTTCGCATCGCAGCGGTCGTGACGCAGCTCCTGCCGAACGGCAACATGGCAATCTTCGGCCGGCAGGAAATCCGTGTGAATTTCGAAGCGCGCCAGCTTCAGGTTGCCGGCGTCATCCGGCCCGAGGACGTGACCTCGACCAACACCATCTCTTACGACCAGATCGCCGAGGCCCGCGTGTCCTATGGCGGTCGCGGCCAGATTTCCGATCTCCAGCAGCCCCGCTATGGGCAGCAGGTGCTCGACATCATCTTCCCGTTCTAGGCGGCGTAGGCAGCATCCCTAGTAACGGAAGACAGGCCAGGTAGGCCACCCGGGCAGGTAGCCCGGGGAAGCTAAAGGGTCGGCTCCAGGCAGGAGCCGGCCCTTTCTTCTTTGCCGGCTATCTCGGGGCCGCGATATCCATCACCCAATCCGAAATCCGGTCGTGCTCTATCGCCTTCATGACGGTATCTTCCGTCGGTGACCGTGACCGGCGCCTGACCGGGCACGGCCCTTCTTTTCCGGACAACGCCAGGTCCCCCTTTCATGACCCAAGCATCACCGCAAGACACTCTCGACATCCTGCTCGCCCGAAGCCAGGAGGCTCGCACTCCGTGCGGCGAGGGACAGCTAGTGTGGCGCATCTGGGGCAACCACGCGCGACCGGCTGTCGTGCTTCTGCATGGCGGGTTCGGTGCCTGGAATCACTGGGTGCGCAATATTCCCGCACTGGAAGCCGACTATCGGGTGATCGTGCCGGATCTGCCGGGCTGCGGCGATTCAGACCAACCGCCAGCGCGCCCTGACGCCGAAAGTCTGGCGTCGATCCTGTCGGCGGGACTGGATCTCGTGGTCCGCGAAGACACGCCCTTCGATTTGATGGGATTTTCATTCGGCGGATTGCTGGCCGGCCCCATCGCTCAAATACAGTCACGCCGCGTGCGCAGCCTGACCATTGTCGGCACGCCGATCCTGGGCCTCACCACCACCGGCCCAGCAAATGCGCTGCAGCCGGTGCCGCCCGATATGGCGCCAGAGGAGGCCGCCCCGATCTATCGCAGAAACCTGGAGAAGCTGATGGTCCACAATCCTGATGCGGTCGATGACCTCGCCATGACCCTGCACATGGAGAACATGGCGAAGACTCGCCTACGGTCACGCGGTATCGCACGCCGAACGATCGCGGCTGACAGCCTACGCGGGCTCGCCTGCCGCATGGGCTTTATCTATGGCGCGGGCGACGTGACGCTGGATCCCGACCTGGACGCGGTGCGCGCGGCGGCCGCCGACATTCAGCCCGAGGCCCCTTTCCACGTCGTCCCCAACACCGGGCACTGGGTCCAGTATGAGGCCGCCGACAGGTTCAATCCTCTGATGGCGCGCTTGCTCGGTGCACCGGCTTAATCGCGTTTCGTTCACGATTATCGATGATCCATGCTAGCCTCGTCGAGCCGGAGTGACCGGCGCGCGAACCTCGGAGGCCCGACCATGGCGGTGGACGGCGAACTTTCACGCACCTCCCTTCCGGAACAGATCAAGGACCGAATTCTCGCGCAGATTCTCGCGGGCGAGTATCGCCCGGGCGACCGGTTGGTGGAGCTGCGGATTGCCGAGGAGATGCAGACAAGCCAAGCGCCCGTGCGCGAAGCGCTGCGCGAACTCGAAGCACTCGGCGTGGTCGAATGCCAGCGCAACAAGGGAACGCGGGTGCGAACGGTCTCCGGGGCCGAGCTGCGCGAGATGTACGACGTTCGGGCCCAGATCGAGGGCTACGCGACCGAACTCGCCGTACGCGCCGGCGCACCAAGCAAGTCCATGCTCAATGCCTTGTTGCGCAACATGCGTGCTGCTGCGCGCGCAAATGACGCCGCGGGCTTTGCCGAATGCAATTCGGCCTTCCACCGCGCGATTGTCGAGGCGGCGGGCAACGGGGTGCTGCGGGACGTCTGGGAGACACTGAACATCAAGGCGCGAACAATGGTGAATGTCTCGCGCCGGACCCGCGGGCTCGTCGAACTAGCGGACTCTCATCGGGTCATCATCGATGCCATTGCGACAGGCCAGCCGACGACCGCCCGCCGCGTGGCGATCGAACACGTCCTGGCGAACAAACCGGCCGACACGGAAGACTGAGCGCAGCCGCGCTGCCTGGAACGGCGCCAGACGATACTTGACCGTACTACCGATTATCGATAATCTATATTCGAAGATCTGAAGACCTCGCGGCTGCGTAGAGTCTTCAACGCAATCCGATCAAGAAAAGGAAAGCAGCTATGGGCCTTCGATTCATGGAGCATATTCTCATACTCACCGACGATCCTGACGCCACCCGCGACTGGTGGGTCGACACGCTGGGCTTCACCGAGGGCGAACATCCCGATTTCGGATTTCCGGTGCATTGGCTGTGCATCGGCGACCAGGACGTGGTCCATATCGGGCAGCGGCAGCAATCGGCACACCAAGCGCGCTATCTGGCGACCCCGGACGAGGATGCCGGCGCAGCGAACGCGGCGCAGGGCGCGGCCGACAGCACGATCGACCATGTTTGCTTCAATTGCGAGGGGATGGCGGATTTCATCGCGCGGCTCGACGCACATGGCGTCTCCTACTCGGAACGGCATGCGGACGGCGCGCCCCTGTATCAGTTGTTCATGCGTGAGCCGATCAACGGCATCAAGGTGGAGCTCAACTTCCCGATCGCGGAGGCCGTGGCCCTGGGGCGGGTGCCCGGCCGGACCAGCCACGGCGCGACGGACATCGCGGCCTAGCGGGGCACTACGCGTCCTCGCGCAGGTTCCCGTTATCGTCCACCGAGAGGCCGGTCTCGCGCGCGGCCTCGAGAACCGAAGGGTGCCAGTTGGGCTTGCCGGGATCGGGCCCGCCGACCACTGCCAGCAGCAGCGCATCCGGATCGTCGCACGCACAGCGGAATCCCCGATAGATCCCGAGCGGCACGTTCACCACATCGCCGACGTCCAGCGTGACCGCCACCTCCTCGTCCCCCGCGAGCCAGTAGATCTCCCACTGGCCGCGGACCGGGATGAAGACCTCCTCGGTCTCGTGGGCATGCAGCGCGGCCCCGCAACCGTCCCTGGCGCGGATGTAGCCGACGCTGAACCCGTGCGCCGGCGCCTTGATGATCGGCGCAAGCGCCGGGTCGTCGACATTCTCGGTCACGTTGAGGCCGATGATGTTGATGTTCTCGCGCTCGTGGGCGGGCATGCGCATGTCGAGAAACGCCAGCGGGGAGCCCTTCATCTCCGACGCCCGCGACACGTTGTTCGCCAGCATCTGTTCGCGGGTTACGACCGGTACTTCCATTTCTTCTCTCTGCATTTCGTCGCTACTTGGCCGCTACCGGCCCTTGGCCGCGAGCTCGACCCGGCGGCTGTAACGCGGGTCGCCGCGCTTGATCTCGCCCAGCAGGTTCGAGGCCTTGAGCAGCAGCACGTCGTTGGTGCCGTCCGAATGCACGAAGCTCAGCCCGTCGCGGAGCAGCTTCTCGATCGGGTTCTTCTTCATGTAGCCGGTGGCCGCCCACAGCTCGAAGGCCTCCATCAGGACCTTCACCGAGTTCTCCGCGGCGTTCACCTTGCACAGCGAGGCGGCGGCGGCGTCGGGGGTTCCGGAGTTCGCGGTCCAGCCCGAATACCAGAGATAGAAGCGTGCGGAATCGATCAGCATGCGCATGCGCGCCAGGCGCTGGGCCTGGATCTGATGCTCGAAGATCGGCTTGCCCCCCTGCACCCGCTGCTTGGCGTATTGCAGGGTCACGTCGTAGGCGCGCTGGGCGACGCCCAGGACCGTCGCGCCGGCCTGGATGTTCGACCCAAAACGCGTCAGCAGCGCGCCCAGTTCGCCGAGCGCACCGTTGGGCGTGCCCATCACGTCGGCCTGGGGAATCTCCACATTGTCGAAGATCATGGTGCCGTTGGCGACATTGCGCTGGCCGAGCTTGTCCCAGATTTCCGTCACCGAGTAGCCGGGCGTGTCGGCGGTCAGCAGGAAGCCGGTCATGCTCTTGAGCGGCGGCTTGCGCATGTCCGTGCGCGCCATCACATAGATGACCTTCGCCAGCCCGCCGTTGGAGATGTAACGCTTCTCGCCGTTGAGAATCCATTTGTCGCCGCGCTTCTTGGCGGTCATGCGCACCCCGCCATCGGGCTTGTTGTAGGGCAGGATCGAATCGCTGCCCGACAGGGGTTCGGTCGCCGCGGCGGCCAAAAGGCAGGTCGGGTCGTCCATGACCCGCGGCAGCCACTTCTTGCGCTGCCGCGCCGTCGTCAGGTGGCTGATCATGGTCATGATCTTCCATGTCTGGTCGAACGCCACCGCGATGCCGAGATCGCCATAGGCGAGATTTTCGCCGATCATTGAGAGCGTCATCACATCGGCACCGCCGCCGCCATATTCCTTGGGCACCGACAGGGTGCGCAGGCCGAGCTTGTCGGCCTTGCGGATGACGTCCCAGTTGAAGGACTTGGCCGGATCGGGCTCGCGGTCACCCAGTTCGGCGACGGGAATGATCTCCTCGATCGCGAACTTCCGGGCCTTGTCGCGCAAGGCAATCTGCTGCTTCGTCAGTGCAAATTCGACCATCTGTTTTCTCCGTGATTATTCTTCATTCGTCGTCGTAGGTCAGCGCGCCGCGCCCCAACAGGGTCTCGGCCTGCAGATCCTCGAACAGCGTCTCGACCTCGGTGAAATGCACGCGTTTGCCGATCGCCGGCTTGATCGTGCCCTTGGCCATGACATCCATGGTTTCCATGAGTTCGGTCCGGGTCGAATGGCGTGAACCGGTGACGATTTTTTCGGTGATCAGCAGATTAATCGGATCGATCTCGACCTTGCCGGGCTTCGCCCCGATCACCACGGCGCGACCGGCGGTCGTCAGGGCGTCGATGGCCGCGGTGAAGGTCTCGGGCGCACCGACATAGTCGACCGCGGCCTCGACGCCCTTGCCACCGGTCAGCATGCGGGCCGCTTCTGCAATATCGTTGACGGCGCGGACATTGATGACCTCGTCCGCCCCCCATTGGCGCGCAAAGTCCAGCTTCTCGTCGGAAATATCGGCCGCGATAACCCGCGCCCCAAACGCCTTGGCCACCTGAATGCCATGGACACCCACGCCCCCGCCGGCGCCGATCAGCAGCACATCGTCATGGGGTGAAATCTGCGCGCGCTCGCGCATGCAATGCCAATTGGTGTTGACCGCGTCGGCCGCGATGGCCGCACCCTCATAGTCGAGACCCTCGGGGATCGGCAGAAAGTTGCCGGCGGGAAGGCACACATAGTCCGCATAGCCCCCATCGACATGAACGCCGACATAACCGCCATGGTTCTCGCACAGGGTCTCGCGCCCGCCATGGCACCAGCGGCAGTATCCGCAATTAAGATAGAAATACACCGCGCAACGATCACCGGGTTTGACGTTGGTCACGCCCGTGCCGACGGCGACGATATCACCGCCAAGTTCATGGCCCATGATCCGTGGCGCCTCGCCCCCGAAGACCCCGGTGCGCATGGTCACGAGGGTCAGACCAACCCCCGCCGCACGCACCTTGAGAACCGCTTCGCCGGGCCCCGGTTGCGGATCGGGGCGTTCCTCGAGTGTAAAGGGTTGCCCCCACTCCTTGACGACCATCGCACGCATTGTGCCGCCTCCCATTGCCACATTCTTCATGTGACATTCGTCGCGCAGGCCTCTGACCGGGCCAGCTTATGCAAACGCTAGCAGGTTTTGGGGAGACATGCACAAGCCGCGATCGCGGGGTTTATCCGCGTGTCGGTAGATTTCAGATGGGTGAAATTCAGCCCGCCGAAAAGCGAAAAACCGGCCTGTGCGACGCGGGGAATCCGTGCGGTGGAATTGACGCGGCGAAGGCTATTCGTCGCGGTGGGTCTTTTCCATCCGCTCGTGGCGTTCCTGGGCCTCGATGCTCAGGGTCGCGATCGGCCGCGCGATCAGTCGCCCGACGCCGATGGGCTCGCCGGTGTCCTCGCAGTAGCCATATTCGCCTGTCTCGATCCGGCGCAGCGCGGCGTCGATCTTGGAGATCAGCTTACGCTCACGGTCACGGGTGCGCAGTTCAAGGGTGCGCTCACTCTCCTGCGAGGCGCGATCGGCAATGTCAGCTTCCTGAACGCTGGTCGTTTGCATGTTCTGGAGCGTCTGACCGGATTCACGCAGCAAGTCCGCGCGCCAGGCGGTCAGGCGCTGGCGGAAGAACTCCTCCATCATCGGATTCATGAAGTCTTCTTTGTCGGTCGGCGTGTAATCCGGCGAAAGCATATTTGACGACATGAGCTACTCTTCCCTTGCAACCCGGATATTGCTTATCCGGCGATTTTGCGCGCGGAATATATGCGTGAGGCCGCGTTGCGGCAAGACCCGTCGCGTGACGAAATTGTGACGAAAAACGCGCGCTGCGGCACCGCAAGCGGTTGCGTATCAACTGCCGGGTATTTCTGGTCGGCCCGGTGGGCAGAACGCGGCCGCGACGAACGGCAATCGACCCGGTTGATGGCCCTAGATCATCGAAAGTTTGGCCAACTCAACACGCGCGCGCAGCTCGATGTCGTCGATCAGGGCCGCAAGCCGGGGTTCCACCCCGTCCGTACGACGCTGGGCAAGGCGATTGACGATGTTCTGCAAGGTGGCAGCGGAGATCCCGCCCGTCAGCATGCCGAGGCGAATACGGTCCAGCTGATCCAGTAAATCCTCGGCCCGGTCGATTTCCGCCGCCCCGGGATCGCTGCCGAAACCGGGCGCGCCCTGCAGCGCGACCAGCGCCCCGACAGACGCGACCTGGGTCGTGCCGGAGACCGCCGGCGCCTGCGCCCTGGCCGGACCGCACATATGGCCGGCAAACTCACCGGCGACGGGATCCGCGCCACCTTTGCGGCGCGTGGCATTGTTTCGTGGGGATCCGGTGCCGGCAATCTTCATATGTCACTGTCCGCGCAGGCTGGGACGGGAATGTCCTAAGCCATTCTGAACAAACGCGGTTAACGGGCGGTTAAGAGACACGGATGCCGGCTGGAACGCTGCTATGACCTGAGCCGGCACGCGCATTTCACGCCGCCGTGCGACCGGTTGAACCGCCGGCCGACAAACAGCCCCTCACCGGGAAAATCTTGCCCCCCAACGGGTCATGGATTGCCCTCAAGGTGGATCGACGGCGGCCGGGAGATATTATTTATCGTTTGTTTTCATGTGTTTGGTCGTTTTCCGACACTGGCACGCTTCTCGCAACTCATCGGTCGGGAAGAGATGCCCGAAACGTCGCAAACGGACCCAGAATGATTTCGAACCTGCATATTTCACGTTTTGCCAAGATGACCGCGCTGGCGCTTTTCATCGCGACCACCCTGACGGTCGTGGGCTCAAACACCCCGGCCGAGGCGCAATCGCGGATCAAGGATATCGTTGCGATCGAGGGCGTGCGGGACAACTTGCTCGTCGGCTACGGCCTCGTGGTCGGCCTCAACGGGTCGGGCGATACACTGGCGAACGCGCCGTTCACCACACAGAGCCTGGTGGGCATGCTCGAGCGTCTGGGCGTCAACACCCGGAACGACATCGACTCCCTCAACACAGCCAATGTCGCCGCCGTCATGGTCACTTCCACCCTGCCCGCTTTCGCGCGCCAGGGTTCACGGATCGATATTTCCGTCAGCGCGCTCGGCGATGCCACGAGCCTGCGCGGCGGCACGCTTCTGGTCACGCCCATGCTCGGTGCCGACGGCGAAGTCTATTCGGTCGCGCAGGGCCCGCTGGTGGTCGAGGGCTTCTCCGCCCAGGGCAACGCACAGACCATCATCAAGGGCGTGCCGACGACCGCACGCATTCCGTCGGGCGCGATTGTCGAGCGCGAGATCATGTTCGACCTCGCCGCCCTCACCAAGGTCCATCTCAACCTGCGTAATCCAGATTTCACGACCTCCCAGCGGATCGCCCAGTCGATCAACGGCTTGCTGGGCGGCAACAGCGCCTCGGTGCTCGATCCGGCCACCGTCCGCGTCGATGTGCCGGCCGCCTTCGCGGGCAACACCATCGGCATGCTGACCGAAATCGAGCAGCTGCAGGTCACACCGGACCAGGTCGCGCGGGTCGTGATCGCCGAACATTCGGGCGTCATCGTGATGGGCCAGGACGTCAAGATCAGCACGGTGGCCATCGCCCAGGGCAATCTGACCATCAAGATCACCGAGACCCCGCAGGTCAGCCAGCCGAACGCGTTTGCAAGCCAGGGCACGACGACGACCGTCGATCGCTCGAACATCGAAATCGACGAGGATTCCGACAAACGCCTGGCGGTCCTCGACCCCGGTATCACGCTGCAGGAACTGGTCAACGGCCTGAACGCCCTGGGCATCGGCCCGCGCGACATGATCTCGATCCTGCAGACCATCAAGGCAGCCGGCGCGTTGCAGGCCGAGATCGAGGTGATCTGATGTCCGATATCGGCGGGGGCCTGATCCCCAACGCGCTATTCGAAACCACGACGCTCGCCCTGCAGAGCACCGGCCCGAAGCTGCAGCCCGGGGCTGCGAACGCGACCCGCGAGACGGCCGAGGATTTCGAAGCATTTTTCCTGTCACAGATTTTCGCCCAGATGTTTCAGGGGCTCGACGTCGATCCGGTGTTCGGCGGCGGCCCGGGCGAGACCATGTTCCGCTCCCTCATGAACGAAGAGTACGGCAAGAGCCTCGCCCAAAACGGCGGCATCGGAATTGCCGATTCAGTAATGCGCGAACTCATCGCACTGCAAGAGGATAAATAGTCATGGCCGCCACACTAGCCGCCCCCGCACTGCCGACGGGCATCGAATTCGCCGACAGCCTCATCCGGGTGACAGAGCGTCTGTCAGCCCTCATGGAAACCGAGGTCGATTTGCTGCGCGGCAATCGCGCGCGCGACATCAAGGCGCTGCAGACCGACAAGGAATCTCTTGATCCACCCCCATTGAATTGGTCCACCGTGTATTTTAGTGAACGGAGGATCAAGGATGGCAACGAAACGACACAAACCCGAAGAGATAGTCTCCAGGCTACGGCAGGTTGATGTGCTTGTCGGGCAAGGTCAGGCT
>JAQCFD010000076.1 GCA_027618305.1 Pseudomonadota bacterium | reverse complement strand
GAGGTGCCGCCCGAGGAGCAGGAGGCCCTGGCGATTCTCGACCTGCCGCCCGAGGTCACGCTTGTCGAACTCAAGTCGCGCTACAAGATACTGGTCAAGCGCCACCACCCGGATGCCAATGGCGGCGACCGCCAGGCCGAGGAGCGGTTGAAGGCGATCAATCGCGCCTATTCGACGCTCCGCAAGCGCCTTGCCGCTTGACGCCATGGGGGCTCGCGGCGTTTTCTAGCCGGCCTTTCTCCCCCGACCACCGGCCCCACCCTTCTTGAGGACCCGATGCCGAACGCTGCTGCTCCCGCCCTGACGACTGGGCTGCCCGACATCAAGGTGTCGGTGCGCCAGCTTTTCGGTATAGACACCGACATGCAGGTCCCGGCGTTCTCGTCCCCGACCGAGCACGTGCCGACCCTCGATGAGTCCTACCGCTTCGACCGCGACACCACTCTGGCGATCCTGGCGGGCTTCGCCTACAACCGCCGCGTGATGATCCAGGGCTACCACGGCACCGGCAAATCGACGCATATCGAGCAGGTCGCCTCCCGCCTCAACTGGCCATGCATCCGCGTCAACCTCGACAGCCACATCAGCCGCATCGACCTGATCGGCAAGGACGCGATCGTGCTGCGCGACGGCGTACAGATCACCGAGTTCCGCGAAGGCATCCTGCCGTGGACCCTCCAGCATCCCTGCGCCCTCGTCTTCGACGAGTATGACGCGGGTCGACCGGACGTCATGTTCGTGATCCAGCGCGTGCTGGAGGCCGACAGCAAGCTGACCCTGCTCGACCAGAACAAGGTCATCCGTCCGCATCCGAGTTTCCGGCTGTTCTCCACGGCGAACACCGTGGGCCTGGGCGACACGACGGGCCTGTATCACGGCACGCAGCAGATCAACCAGGCGCAGATGGATCGCTGGAATATTGTCACGACCCTGAACTACCTGCCCCATGACCAGGAAGTCGACATCGTGGTCGCGAAATCTCCGACCTATGACACCAAGGAAGGCCGCGAGAAGATTTCAGCCATGGTCGCGACCGCCGATCTGACGCGGTCTGGCTTCGTGGCCGGCGATATTTCGACCGTCATGTCGCCGCGTACCGTGATCACCTGGGCCGAAAACGCGGAGATCTTCGGCTCGATCCCGCTTGGCTTCCGGGTCACCTTCCTGAACAAGTGCGACGAGGTCGAGCGTTCGACAGTGGCCGAATATTATCAACGCTGCTTCGGGACCGAACTCGAAGACGGCGTGATCGCGCCGGCCCCGAAGCAGTAAGTCGCCGATGGCGGGATCAAACAGAGGCGGCAACGACGGACCGGTCGAAGAATTTCGGCGCGTTACCGCCGCGGCCATGCGCGCCATGGCCCGCGAACCCGAACTGACCGTTTCCTTTACGCCTGATCCGCCGGGCATCAGCGGCGCAGAAGCGCGCCTGCCGCTGCCGAATCGCGACCTGCCGGCCGAGGACGTCAGCGTCGTCCGCGGTGAGGCCGACGCGCTGGCCCTGCATTTGCGCCACCATAACAGTGAGCTGCACCAGGCCCGGGTTCCCTCGGCACCCGTCGCCCGCGCGCTCTATGACGCGGTGGAGCAGGCCCGGGTGGAGGCCATTGGCGCCAACCGGATGTCCGGGGTCGCCGACAATCTGAGCGCAGCGCTGGAGATGCGCTGCCGCGACAAGGGTTTTGCGCGCGTCACCCAACGCGATCAGGCACCCGTTTCCGAAGCGGTCGCGCTTCTGGCGCGCGAAGCGCTGACCGGCGCACCGCCGCCCCCGTCGGCCCGCCAGATGGTCGATGTGTGGCGCCCTTTCGTGGAATCCAAGATCGGTACGGCCCTGTCGGAACTGCGCGACAGCCTGGAAGACCAGGTCGCGTTTCAGGACGTCATCCGGAAAATGATTACCGACCTCGGCCTCGCCGATGATGAAATGGCAGCCGATTCCGAATCCGACGACAGCACGGGTGAGGATCAGGAAAACGCCGATGGCGAGAGCACCGGCGAAGGCGAGAGCGACGGCGAAGCCCGCGCCATGGATGGCGAAGGTCAGGACGAAGAGGCCGGCGCCGAGAGCGAAGAAATGGATATGCCGTTCGAGGACGGCGATGGCGACATGGAACAGGGTGCGGGCGAGGAAGATCCCGACGCACCGGGGCAGCCCTGGCGCCCGCCCGAATACGGTCACAACCAGGGCGAAAAGTTCGTCTATGGCGCGTTCACGACCGAGTTCGATGAAATCGTCGATGCCCCCGATCTTTGCGACCCCGATGAACTCTCGCGCCTGCGTCAGCAACTCGACCAGCAGCTCGGCCATATTCAAAGCGTCATCTCCAAACTCGCCAACCGGCTACAGCGCCGTTTGATGGCAAAGCAGACGCGAAACTGGGAGTTCGACCTCGAGGAAGGCATGCTCGACACCGCGCGCCTGACCCGCGTCGTGACAAACCCGGCGCATCCGTTGTCCTTCAAGATGGAAGAAGACACGAACTTCCGCGACACGGTCGTGACCCTGCTGATCGACAATTCCGGCTCCATGCGCGGACGGCCCATCTCCGTCGCCGCGATGAGCGCCGATATTCTCGCGCGCACGCTGGAACGCTGCGGCGTGAAGGTCGAAATTCTCGGCTTCACGACCCGGGCCTGGAAAGGCGGCCTGGCACGCGAGAACTGGCTCGCAGCCGGCAAGCCCGCCAACCCGGGCCGGCTCAACGACCTGCGCCATATCATCTACAAAGCCGCCGACGCCCCCTGGCGGCGCGCGCGAAAGAATCTCGGCCTGATGCTGCGCGAGGGATTGCTCAAGGAAAACATCGACGGCGAGGCGCTGCTTTGGGCGCACTCCCGTCTGCTCGCGCGATCGGAGCAGCGGCGCATCCTGATGATCATCTCCGATGGCGCGCCGGTCGACGATTCCACGCTTTCAGTGAATGCCGGCAACTATCTGGAACGCCACCTGCGCCAGATCATCGAATGGATCGAGACCTACTCGCCGATCGAATTGCTCGCCATCGGCATCGGCCATGATGTGACGCGCTACTATCGTCGCGCGGTGACGATCGTCGACGCGGAGCAGCTGGGCGGCACCGTCATGGACCAGCTGGCCGAGCTCTTCGACGAGGAAGACGGCAGGGCGCGCAAGCCACGGGGCGGTTCGAGGCGCGTCGCCTGAGCGTAATCGGCTGACCCGGCGCCCTCGCCATTTCAGCCATGTTTGTGCCGCCGAATACGGCTATAAACGATCCATGGCCCGGCTTTTCCCACGTCTGCTTCTCGCCTGCCTGTTTGCGGTATCGCCCGCGCTGGCCGACAGCACGCCTATTCAGCTGCACAATGGACTGAGCGAGCAGGACCGCGTCGGCCGCCTGGTCTGGCGCGGTGGCATCGAGATGATTTTTGCGGATCCCCGCTTCGGCGGCATCTCGGCGATGGAAATCGATCCCGGCGGGCGCACTCTGACCGTGCTGACCGACCGCGGCCACAGGGCCGAACTGTTTCTCGAATATGATTTGGCGGGCGATTTATCGGCCGCCAAGCTTGTCGATCTTGAGCCGGTGCTCGGCGCGGTCGGGCGGTCGATCGACGATGACCGGAATTCCGACATCGAAGCGATCGCGCGCATGCCCGATGGCGGCTGGCTCGTCGCCTTCGAGCGCAACCACCGCTTGGCGCACTACCCGGCATCCTTCGCCCCGCTTCGCGCCGCGCCGCGCCTCCTGCTCTCCCCACCGGGCCTGGAGCGGGCCCGCTCGAACATCGGCATCAAGGCCGCGAGCGAAACCGCCGACAAGAAAATTCTCCTGATCGCCGAGGACCTCAAGACCTCGCGCGCTTTCACTTTCGCGTGGCTCGGCAACGGCGCCGAGTGGACGCCGATGGCCTACACCCTCTTCCCCCCCTACAAACCGGCCGGGGCGGCGCTGCTGCCCAATGGTGACATCATCGTGGTCGAGCGCCGATTCACACCGCCGAGCGATGTGGGCTCGCGGATCGCGCGCATTGCGCAGCGAGGCCTGCGCCCGGGCGCACCGATCCAGACAATCGAAATCGCCCGGCTCGAGCCGCCATTCGTGACCGAAAATTTTGAAGCGGTGACCGCGCGCTCCGCGGGACGTGGGCAAACCCTGATCTATCTCGCAAGCGACAATAATTTCTCGGACAACCAGAGAAACCTGTTGTTGATGTTCGAACTGCTGCCCTAGAGAACGCAGGGTCCGGAACGGGCCTTCAACCGTCGATCCACCAGGCCCGGCGCGCCGCGTAGTCATCATTGTCGATCGCGGCACGCACGTCTTCGAGCAGACGATTCATGAACCGCACATTGTGCACCGCAAGCAGGGATATGGCATTTAGCTCCCCCGCCTTCACGAGGTGGTGCAGGTAGGCCCGCGATACGCTGGTGCAGGTTGCGCAATCACATTCCGGATCGAGCGGCGAGTTGTCTTCGCGAAACCGCGCATTCTTGATGTTGATGAACTCGCGTCCGTTTTCCGTCTCGCCGAGACCGGGCCGCAGATAGGCGCTGCCATGACGCGCCAGGCGGGCCGGGTTGACGCAATCGAATGTATCGATGCCTTTGGCCACCCCGTTCCACACATCACGCACGCTGCCCACGCCCAGCAGATGGATCGGGCGCGGGATCGAAGCCGCAGCGTTGAGGGGTGCCATGGCCAGGGCCACCACATCGTCCATCTCTTCCGGTGTACCGCCGAGACAGCCACCGACCGCATAGCCGAAATAGGGCTGGGCCGCCGTGAACTCGGCGCTTTCCTTGCGGAGATCTTCATAAACACCGCCCTGGATGATCCCATAAAGGCCCTGGGGGCCCGCTGAGCCTTCCTCAGCCTCCTCGAAGGCCGCGATCGAGCGCAGCGCCCAGCGATGGGTGAGCCCCATCGACTGGGCCGTATACTCGCGATCGACGTGATAGGGCGTGCACTCGTCAAGGACGAGGATGATATCGGCACCGATCTGGCGTTGAATGCGGATCGAATCTTCCGGCGTCAGCGTCACCCTGGCCCCATCAATATAGGACCGGAACGACGCGCCGGCCTCGTCAATCGCCAGCAGGGACCGGTCACGTACATCGGTTCGGCTGCCCTTGATTTCCTTTTCACCGCCGCCCCGGCCCAGGGAAAATATCTGGAATCCGCCCGAATCCGTCAGCATCGGGCCGTCCCAGCCCATCATCTTGTGCAATCCGCCCAGTGCCGCCACACGCTCCGCGCCAGGCTGGAGCATCAAATGATAGGTGTTGCCGAGAATGATCTGGGTGGTCTCGGCGCGCGCCTGGCTCGGCAACACGCCGCGCAACGCGCCGCGGGTCGCACAAAACACAAAGGCCGGCGTCTCGATCACCCCATGTGGTGTGGTGATCCGGCCACGCCGCGCCGCATCGGGCCAGCCGGTCTCCCCCGTCACGCGGCGGGTCACTTCGAATTCGAAACCGGGGTAGTCAGTCATTTTCGGTGGGGAGTCTTCATCGGTTGGGACCGGGTTGTCGGTATGCGATCATATACATCGCAGGCGCAAAAAAGCCCGCGAATCGCGGGCTTTCGGCGTCATCGGATCGCGTCGCGATCAGGCAGCCTCGACCGCCCTCTTTTCAAGATCACGCTTCATGCTGCGCAACGCGCGCGGCAACTTCGAAACGCCCGTATCGCGCAGGAACGCATCAACGCCACCCTTATGCTCGATGGTGCGGATCGCACGCGCCGACAAACTCAGGCGCACACCGCGTCCGAGGGACTCGCTGTACAGCATCGTGGTCTGCAGGTTCGGCAGGAACCGGCGGCGGGTCTTATTGTGGGCATGGCTGACGTTGTTTCCGGTCAGCACACCTTTGCCTGTAATGGCGCAGCGGCGCGACATAGTACTCGCTCCATAAACAGCTTGGGCGCCGAAATCAGCGCGAACGGCGGTGTTTCTAGGCGATGACGGGAGCCCGGTCAAGCCCGTCGGGCAACGAATTAGGCGCTGCGAAACGCCTCGAGCAAGGCCCGCGCCGCCGCGGAGGGCGTGATCTCCGCTTCGGAGACCTGTCTTTCGAGGGATTTGAGCTTCGCCTGAACCGCGGGATGGCGCTGAAACCCAGCCAGCAAATACTCATCGACCTCGCCCCACATCCATCGCCGGGCCTGCGCGGATCGTCGCTTTTCCAGCGCGCCGCTGGCCGCCGCCTGCGCGCGATGGGTCTCGGTCATCTCGCGGACCGCGTCGATTCCGATATTCTCCAGCGAGGAGCAGGTCAGCACGGGTGGAATCCAGTCGGACGTCGAGGGGTGCAAAAGGCGAATTGCATTGTCGTATTCGGCGGCGGATCGTTTTGCCGCTGCCGCCATATCACCATCCGCCTTGTTGACAACCACAAGGTCGGCCAGCTCCATGATCCCGCGTTTGACACCCTGAAGCTCATCGCCGCTGCCCGGCAACAACAACAGTAAAAACATGTCGACCAGGTCCGAGACCGCGGTTTCGGACTGACCGACCCCCACCGTTTCGATCAACACCACATCGAACCCGGCGGCTTCGCAGGCGAGCGACACCTCGCGCGTACGCCGCGCAACGCCGCCGAGGGTCCCCGCCGTCGGGGACGGACGGATGAATGCTTCCGGCGCCCGGGAGAGCTGCTCCATGCGCGTCTTGTCGCCGAGGATCGATCCGCCACTGCGCTGCGAGGACGGATCAACGGCCAGGACAGCGACCTTGTGACCCCTGGCAATCCAGTTCTGCCCGAAGGCCTCGATGAAAGTCGACTTGCCGACACCCGGCACGCCGGATATGCCGATCCGCGCCGCGCGCCCCGTATGGGGCAACAACAACTCGAGCAATTGTTCCGCCCGGGCGCGATGATCCTCGCGGGTCGACTCGATCAGTGTGATGGCGCGCGCCAGCGCCCGCCGATTGCCCGTGCAAACCGCTTCCGCCAGCTGGGCGGGATCTTCCAACGATGGGTTTTTGTCTTTATCCGCCATGGCCCTAATCTAACGTGCCGGCGCCGGCGCCAACAATGCGCTGTCTGCGCGCGCCGACTTGCCGTCGACCGGGGATGACAGAATGACCGAACTCTGCGCCGAGCCGATCTTGCGAAATCTGGAAATAACGTCTTCGAGCTCGGCGATGGAGGCGACCGCCACACGAATGGCGAAGCTTTCGCCGCCGGTGATGTGATGGCACTCCACCACCGCGTCCAATGAGCGGCACAGGCCGGCGACGCGCTGGAAATCCTTGTCGGATACCGTCAGGCGAATGAACGCGCCGATCCCCCGGCCGAGCGCCGCCCGATCCACCCGCGCCGAATACCCCAGGATGACGCCGGCCGCCTCGAGCCGGCGAATGCGGTCGGCCACAGCAGGTGTCGACATACCGATACGTCGGCCAATCTCGCGAAACGACAACCGGGCGTCAGACTGGACGACATCCAGCAAGGCGCGGTCAACCGCGTCCAGTTCACCTTCCATTTGTCAGCCCTACGATCACGTTTCATACCACACGTATGGTATATCCTTGATATTTATACCATTCATATTGTGATAATCACAATGTCCTTACATTTTTATTATTTGTATCTGACATACTGATCATTTGGTAATGGACATGGTCGATCACCTGACAAACGTCAGTTTTTCATTTCTGGCGTTCGGAGAGGTCGGCTATTTGTGACGATCGACGGCCCGCGACAGGAGAAGGTAAGCCTTCCCCACATCCGCGGTCAGCAGGCTGGCGCTGAGAAGCTCATCCGGGTCGGCTTCGCCGGCCTGGGTCAGCAAACGCTCGAACTCGCGAAGATAACGGCTCGCCAGCGTCCGGAAAGCATCATCGTCCTGGTACAATTCACGCACACGATTCAGAGCGATGGGATCCTTCACGCGGGCCGAAATCCGACGCAAGGCAACGCCGCGATCGCCTTTGGCAAACCGGCGCATGATGTCGGGCGCCGCATCACCCTCCAGGATCTCGTCCAGCTCGATGCCCAGTGAGCCCAGGGTGTCGAGCACCCTGTTGACCGTGTGCAGAAGCACACCGCGGTTCGAATCGATATACCCCACACGCACTTCGTCAGCCTTCCGGCCCGCCTCGTCGGCCGCCTCGATCAGCGCGCGTTCCTGCATGCGGAATGTCGCCGTAATGGATTCGGATCTTTCTGCCACCTGGTCGATCGCCGACTGCATGTCGCGCGCTTGTTCACGCAGCTGGTCACGCAGACCTTCAACGCGCCCCTCCATGCGGTCGGCGGAGGTGGTCAGTTCGCCCGTGTGCCGGTCGAGGGATTGCATCGTGACTTCGGCGCGGGCAACCGCGCTCTCGCCTGTCTCCCGCAAGGCCTCCGCACGGCTCACCAGCATGTCACCCAGTTCACGCCAGCGCTCCAGAACAGACTCGACCGTTTCCCGCACGTCGCGGCTGCGCGCGCCCAGGGATTCCTCGGTCTCGTTCGCGGCGCGGCGCATTTCCTCCGTGCTTGTCGTCAGCTCCTCACGACGCTGACGCAGGGCGCCCGCCACGCCTGACAGCCCCTCCGTTGCGAGGCGTGCATTGGCTTCGACCGCCTCGCTTTCGCGTTGAATAAGGTCACGGACCTCGGATAGCCGGGCCAGGGATTCGGCCGCCGCCTGATGCAGCGCCTCCGTGTGCTGGGTCAGGGATTCGCCCAACGCTTCGGCCCGTGCACCCGCCGTCACGCTGGCGTTGGTCAGTTCCTGTGACTGGCGACGCAACGATTCATGCGCGCTGCGCGCGGCAATTTCAGCCGTCTCGGACGCTTCCGTGATTTCGCTCGCACCCACCCGCAACGCCTCGCCCAACGCGGTGAGTCGGGATTCGGCGCCGGCGACAATCTCGGACATGAAATGTTGGTCGTTGCCCAGCTGCTCGCGCAGATTTCGCAGATGCGCGCTCGCCCGGTCAGCAGCCTGGTCGAGCGACTGGGTGCTGTCACCCAACGTGTCACGAATAGCGGTTATGCGCGCCAACGAAGCATCTGCAGCCGATTCCAGGACCTCGCGCTGTGCCACGATTTCATCGCGCGTTTGCTGTGCCCGGCTGATGGACCGGGCAAATTCCGCCTCCATCGTATGCGTATGGTCGCCGAGTGCTTCGCGGGCTTCCGTGGCGCTGGCACGCACCTGTCCGGTCGACGCCGTCATGGCGGCCGCGGCGTCGCGCAACTCCGCAGATAGCCTTTCGGCCTCAACAGACGCATTCCGGGCCACATTCTCAAGCGCGCCGGCCTCGGTGCGGAACGTGGCGCCCAGCACACGGCCTTTTTCATCCGCGCCCTCGCCCGCCGCCGTCAACTCGTCCGCAAATCCGTGCAGCCGTGCGCTCGCCGCATCCATCTGTTCAATACTCGCACGTGAGATGGCCGCAAATGCCTCCGCCTGTTCGCGCAAATCGGCGGTCATGCGTTCGGTCTGCTGCTGTGTTGCCGAGATATTCGCCCCCAGCATTTGCGCCGTCTGGGCCATCTCCGACGCTGCCGCCTCGGTCATTTCGCGGGCCTGCAGGCCCGCATTCTCGGTTACCTGAGCCATCTGGCCCGCCATGGCCGACGCCACCCGGTCCAATGCGGCGCCCGTTTGGTCCATCTGGCCGGACATCTCCTGCATCAGCCGGTCGGCATGGCCGGCAGCGTCTTGCGACATCGCGGCCAGCTTCTCCGACGCGCGCGCGATCGCATCCTCGAATGCCTCGCCTGCATCGGCGGCGCGCTGCTCCAAATCCTCGCCCAGGGCGCGGCTCCGCGCCAGCGCAGCTTCGGACGACTGCTCGATCGCCTCGGCGGCCTGACTGCCGGCATCGCTGATCGCAATACTCGCATTCCCCACCTGCCGGGTGACCGCGTCGACCGCCTCCTGGGTGCGGCCAAGAACCTGCTCCGTCACTCCGCGTATTTCGCCTGCCGCCGCATCCCCGGCCCCGGCGACACGGCCGACCGTATTGGACACCGCCTCATGGAAGCCGGCTTCGATGGCCTCGATCTGGTCACCCAGCGTGGCGACCAGGTCGCGCACGACTTCGGCCGCGCGGCGCGAGGCATCATCGATCACCGCAGCCTCGCCATGCCCGATCTCGCGAATTTCTGCCAGACTGGCCCCGACCTGCGCTGTCATTCGCGCCAGCTGTTCGGCCTGGTCGCCGGCGGCCTCATTGGTCTGCACCATCAACGCGCGAAGCGTCGTGGTGATGGCTTCAAGTTCGGCCGCTTCCTGCCCGAACCCGCCGCGCAACTCCTGCAGATGCGCGCGAGCATCGTTGACGGATTCCTCCAGAGCCCGCCCATACAGGACCAGCATCTCGCCAAGTTCGGACAGTTCGGAATTGGCATGGGAGAATGGCGCCTCGAGCCGCGCCACCTGGCCCTCGAGTGCCGTCAGCATGTCGCCCAGACGCTGACGCCGCGATGTCAGTGACGCAAGTGCAAACAGGACAGCCGGCGGCACCAGCAGCCCAGCGACCATGCCACCGATCTCGTACGGCAATAGCTGCGGCACGAGCGACCAGCCGATGCTGCGGGCAACGAACATGAAGAAGAAAAACAGCCAGGCGATCCCGGACAAGGACAACAGCCACCCGAGATAGTTCACGCGCCGTCGACGCACCCGCGTGCGCGCAGCCGCCCTGTCGTCGGGTCGGTGCACGTCTTCGTCTGCCGGCCACTCGTCTTGGTTGTCGGACATCAGGCCGCTTCGCGTCGGCGTGCGCGGACCATATTTAGGACCTCGCGCGCGGCAGCCGGAATGTTCGTGCCCGGTCCATAGATCGCCGAGACACCGTTGGCCTTCAGAAACTCATAATCCTTGGCCGGGATCACACCCCCACAAATCACCACGACATCCTCTGCCTGTGCTGCCCTGAGCGCCGCGACCAGCTGCGGCACCAGAGTCTTATGCCCCGCCGCCTGGGTCGATACGCCGATGATATGGACGTCGTTCTCCACCGCCTGCTGCGCCGCCTCCTCGGGTGTCGCGAACAGCGGCCCGACATCCACATCGAAGCCAAGATCGGCAAAGGCCGTCGCGATGACCTTGGCCCCCCGGTCATGCCCGTCCTGGCCGAGCTTCACGACCAGCATGCGCGGCCGACGGCCCTCTTCCTCGGCAAACGCCGATACATCGGCAAGCACCTCGGCAAAACCCTCATCGCCCTCATAGGCGGCGGCATAGACACCCGAGATCGACTTCACGGTCGCCCTGTGCCGGCCAAAGGCCTCTTCCATCGCATCCGACATCTCCCCCACCGTGGCGCGCGCGCGCGCGGCATCAACACAAGCCGCGAGCAGGTTGCCGTCGCCAGATTGCGCGATTCGCGTGATCACATCGAGCGCGGCCTTGCAACCGGCGCTATCCCGGTTTTCGCGGACGGACTTGAGCCGCGCGATTTGTGCGTCGCGAACCCGGGTGTTGTCGATATCGAGTACGTCCATTTCTTCGGTCGTGTCGGGCTGATACCGGTTGACGCCAACAATGACATCTTCACCCCGGTCGATACGCGCCTGGCGACGCGCCGCCGCCTCTTCGATTCGCAGCTTCGGCATCCCGGATTCGACAGCGTTCGTCATCCCGCCAAGCTCTTCAACCTCGTCGATCAGCTTGCGGGCCTCGACGACGAGCGCATGGGTCAGGCTCTCGACATAGTAGGAACCGGCCATCGGATCGACGACCTGAGTGATACCTGATTCGTGCTGGAGGATCAGTTGGGTGTTACGTGCCACACGCGAAGAGGCCGGTGTGGGCAACGCGACCGCCTCGTCAAACGAGTTGGTATGCAGAGATTGGGTCCCACCCAGCGTTGCGGCCAGCGCCTCGATCGTGGTGCGCACGACGTTGTTGTAGGGATCCTGCTCGGTCAGGGACACGCCGGACGTCTGACAATGGGTGCGCAGCATCAGCGAGCGCTCGTCGCGGGCATCGAACAGGTCGCGCATGGCGTGAGACCATAGATATCGGGCGGCGCGCAGCTTGGCGATCTCCATGAAGAAGTTCATACCGATGCCAAAGAAGAAGGACAGACGCGGTGCGAACCGATCGACATCGAGGCCGGTTGCGCGGGCGACACGCACATATTCGATCCCGTCAGCTACCGTGAAGGCGAGTTCCTGGACCGCCGTCGCACCGGCTTCCTGCATGTGATAGCCGGAGATCGAGATCGAGTTGTACCGGGGCATATGTTCGGCCGTGTAGGCGATGATATCGGCGACGATCCGCATCGACGGGGCCGGAGGGTAGATATAGGTGTTGCGGACCATGAACTCCTTGAGGATGTCGTTCTGGATGGTCCCCGAAAGCTTCTCCGGTGCGACGCCCTGTTCTTCGGCGGCCACGATATAGCTCGCCAGCACCGGCAACACGGCCCCGTTCATGGTCATCGACACGCTCATCTCGTCGAGCGGGATGCCGTCGAACAGAATTTTCATGTCCTCGAC
>JAQCFD010000075.1 GCA_027618305.1 Pseudomonadota bacterium | reverse complement strand
CGCAGATCTCCGTGGCCGCGGGGCAGGTGAGCATGGCGGTGGTGCTGCTGCTGCCATTCGTCCTGATTTTCGACCGGCCATGGACTCTCGAGATGCCGAGCGTGAGCGGGATCGGCGCCGTGGCCGGGCTTGCGCTCGGTTCCACGGGTATCGCCTACCTGATCTACTACCGGATTCTGGCCTCGGCCGGGGCGACGAACCTGATGCTGGTCAATTTCCTCGCCCCCGTCAGCGCGCTTGGTCTGGGCGTCTTCGTGCTGGGGGAGGTCGTGACGACCACCCAGGCCATCGGCATGGCGTTCATCGCGCTGGGTCTCGCCCTGATCGACGGGCGGCTGTTCCAGCGGCGCAGGGCCGGTAGGAGTTAGACGCCTCGACGCCCGTACTTTGACATCCGGGCGAGCCATTTCCTGCGATGTCTCGGGCTTTCCACACCGACGGAGCCGATCACGGATTCACGGATAGGGCCGATGCCGCAGAATTTGAGAATGTTGCGTTCAAGGCTGCGCAGGCTGTGGGCCCCGTAGAACCAGCGGTAGATGAGGGCCGGCATGCCCATCGTGACGACGATCCGCGCGGACCGGCCCTTCAGCAGTTTCCGCCAAGCGTATCGCGATGTGTATTCGATCGCGAACCCGGGCCGGATCGCCTGTTCGAGAAAACCCTTGAGCAGGGCGGGCATGGTGCCGAGCCAAAGCGGATAGAAGACGATCAGATGGTTCGCCCACGCGATGTCTTCTTGTGCCGCCTTGATCGCGTCGGGAGGGTTGCCGTCATTGAATTCCGCCTCCGACCGGAGCAGCGGAAAATCGAGACCGGCGACGTCTATGATCCGCAGTTCATGGCCGCCATCCCGCGCACCTTCCTCGTAGGCGCTGGCAAGCGCATGCCCGTAGCGGCCGGCCGCAGGGTCCGGGTGGCCCTGAATGATGACGATGCGCCGGGGCATGTCGCGATTCCCGCTCGATTGTGACGAAGGCCATCAACCTGCAGCGCGATCAATGTCGGCGCATTGATCGAGATCAGCCCTTGGCATCTTCGTGCAGGGCGAAACCCTGACGACCACGCAGGCGTCCGTTCCACCCCAATCGTCATGCCCGGACTTGATCCGGGCATCTCTGTCCCTGAGGTACGCGGGCGGGTCGCAGACCCGCCCCTACAGGCGGAAAATCGCAGGGGGCGGGTTTCAAACCCGCCCGGCAGGTCACGATTTCCTCCCAATCGTCATACGCGGATCGACCGCGTATCTCGGCGCGGTGCGAAAGAGATGCCCGGATCAAGTCCGGGCATGACGGGGATGTCGTGTCGCGACTACCCCTCGGCGATGCCGTTCACCAGCGTGCCGACATTCTCGATCCGGATTTCGCACGTATCGCCAATCTGCATGAAGATCTGCGGCTCGCGCGATTGCCCGACACCGGCAGGTGTGCCCGAGGCGATCACGTCGCCCGGCTGCAGTTCCGAGATGTGCGAGACATAGGAGATGGTCGTCGCCACGTCGAAGATCATGTCCTTCGTGTTGGCCGACTGCAGGGTCTCGCCGTTCAGCACCGTCGAGATATCGAGGACCTGGGGGTCGGGGATCTCGTCGGCGGTGACCATCCAGGGGCCGAACCCGCCGGTGCCCTGGAAGTTCTTGCCCGGCACGACCTGGGCCGTGTGGTACTGCCAGTCCCGCGCGCTGCCTTCGTTGAAGCAGGCGTAACCCGCGACATAGTCGAGCGCGTCTTCCTTGCTGATGTAACGGCCCGGCTTGCCGATGATGACCGCCAGCTCGCACTCATAGTCGAGCTTGTTGACCACCGGCGACTTCAGAATGGGCTGGTTGTGCCCCACCAGCGTGTCGGCGTAGCGGCCGAAAATCATCGGATGTTCGCTCTTGGAACGCGGCAGGCCGGCGTCGATCGCCTCCTGCAGATGGTCCATATAGTTCACGCCGACGCACCAGATGTGATCCGGGTCGGGAATGACGGGCAGATAGGTCACGCCGTCGAGCGTGTGGTCCGGCGTTTCGCCGGCGAATTCGGCCATCTCGGCGACCCGGCCTGCGGCGATGAGTTCGCGCAGGGACGCCACACCGGCGCGGCTGGTCAGGTCGACAATCCCGTCATCGGTGGCGAGGCCGACATGGGCGCCGGAACCGGCGTCATAGGTGAGAAGCTTCATTGAAATTCCAATCCTTGCGGCGCGCAGGGGCACCAATTTCGGTTGAGTTCGTCAGGCGATACGATCGCCCTTCTTGATGGGGGCGGTCCGGTTGTCGACGCCCGGCAGCATCTTGCCGGCGTCGCGGGTGACCACGATGTCGATGACATTCGGCTTGTCGCGGTTCTCCAGTGCGGTCCGGAAGGCGCCGGCCAGCTCGTCGGGATGCTCGACCCGGATACCGCGGCAGCCCAGATGTTCGGCGATGGCCGCATAGTTGAGATCGGACAGATCGGCAGACTGGTACTTGCCGTCGAACATCGCGTGCTGCAGCGCCTTGATGTAGCCCGACGCCGCGTTGTTGACGACCAGCACGGTGACCGGGACGCCGAGCCGCGCGGCTGTTTCCAGATCGCCCAGGGTCATGTTCAGCCCGCCGTCGCCGGTGAGCGTGAAGACCGGCCGGTCGGGTGCGGCCAGCTGCGCGCCGATACCGCCGGAGACGCCATAGCCGATCGAGGCCATGCCACGATCGACGATGAAGCCGCGGCCGGCGCGTTTCGTGTCATACAGCAATCCGGTCCAGTGGGCGGCGAAACCGCCGTCGGCCACCAGGATCGCGTCCTCGGGCAGGATGTTGTTCAACTCATGGACCATGCGCGCCATGTTGACGGGCACCTCGTCCGAGGTGAGCCGCGCATCCACTTCGGCGCGCCATTTGGCCTTGCCGGCATTGGCTTCGGCGATATATCCGGCGCGCGCCCCGCGGCGGGCTTCGGCGCCGTTGGCCAGCGCCTCATGCAGATCGGCGATGCCCTCGCGGGCGTCGCCACACAGGGCGATGTCGGTCTGCGCCCAGCGGCCGATTTCCTCGGGCAGGATGTCCAGATGGATGATCGGAATGCCCGGGCGCGGGATCGTGTAGCGCTTGGTCGCGATCTCGCCGAGCTTGCAGCCGACCACGAGGATCGCGTCCGCGGTATCGAGCAATCCATTGGCCGTGCGGTCATAGCGCCCGAACAGGCCGAGGGAGAGTTCGTGGGTACACGCGATCGCGCCCTTGCCCGAAAGCGTGTGGGCCACGGGGATGGCCTGGGCCTCTGCAAATGACGTGAGGACGTCCTGGGCGCCGGAGATGTGGACGCCGCCGCCGGCCAGAATCACAGGGCGCTTGGCATCGGCGAGCAGCGCGACGGCCCGGGCGACATCCGCGCGGGCCGGGCGGGTGCGTCGTGACGGGGCGTGGGTGGTCGAAGGGTCTGCGTAGAGCTCGCTCGCGGCAAACTCGAACATGCCGTGGCTGACATCCTCGGGCACATCGATCAGGACCGGGCCGGGACGGCCGGACGTCGCGACGGCGTAGGCGCGGCGCACATGTTCGGGAATACGCTCGCCGACTTCGACACGGATCACTTCCTTGACCGCGGGGCGCAGCATTTCGACCTGCCGGGTCTCCTGGGTCATGTTCTTCCAGGCATGGGTCCGGTTGGCGTCGCCGGCGATTGCAATGATCGGGATGCCGGCGTTGAGGGACTCCGTGAGAGACGTCAGCAGGTTGGTCGCACCCGGCCCCAGGGTCGCGTCGCAAACACCCGGCCGGCCGGTCACGCGGGACCAGGCATCGGCCATGAAGGCACCGCTGCGCTCGTCGTTGATCAGCGTGTGAGCGAGGCCGAGTTCGCGGATCGCGGCGTAGAAGGGCAGGAGCTGAAAGCCGGCCATGCCGAACATCGGTCCGACATCATGCGCCTGCAGCATCCGGGCGATGGCTTCGCCGCCGGACATTTCGACGGTAAGATTGTCGCCCGTGTCGGGCACCGCTGCCTTGTCGTTCATGTTTCCCCCCGGGGCGTCAGTCTTGTTCTTTTGGCGCACTGGATGTAAGCACGACAGGGCTCGAGGGCGCACTTGATGCCAATGTTCTTCATGCGCGGCGGACAGTCAACGCCAAGCGTTTCTCTCATATTGTGAGACAGAGTTGACCTGACGCAAATACATGCTGGTGCGAACACCTAAACTTCGGTTTCTTGCAGAAATCCGAACGATATGAGGCTGTAGAAATGAAGCTTGGATTTTTCACGATGCCGCTGCATCCGGCGGATCGCCCCCTGACCGAAACTCTGAACGAGGATCGGGAAGCCTTCATTCTGGCTGACAAACTGGGCTTTTCGGAAGCCTATATGGGCGAGCATGTGACCGACGCCTTCGAGCCCGTCCCGAATTCGATGATGTTCCTGTGCTGGGTCGCCCGCGAGATCAAGAATATGACCCTGGCGACGGGGACGGTGAATCTTGGCCATCACCATCCCGCGGCCGTGGCGGCCGAGGCGGCGATGCTCGACCACATGCTCGAGGGACGGTTCATGCTGGGGGTCAGCCCGGGCAATCTGCCGTCGGATTCCGAAGTTTTCGGCACCCTCGACATCGACCGGAACGAGAAGTTCATCGAGGCACTCAACCAAATCATCGAAATCTGGACGTCGGACCCGCCCTACGACATCCAGGGCAAGTACAACTCGATCTCCACGGTGAAACATTACAACGAGAAACTCGGTCAGGGTGTCATTCTGAAGCCCTACCAGAGGCCGACCCCGCCGATCTTCGGGACGGTCGTCGCCCCTTTTTCGAAGGGGATCATCGGACTTGGAGAGCGCGGTTGGTTGCCGGTTTCGGCCAACTTCCTGCAGCCGAAATGGGTTGCGACCCATTGGCCGAACTATGCCGAGGGTTGTGGCAATGTGGGCCGCGAGGCCGATCCCGCCGCATGGCGTGTTGCGCGCTCGATTTTCGTTGCCGACGACGACAAGGTGGCCGAGGAATACGGAAAAGGTCCGCAATCTCCCTACCGGTTCTACTTCCATCAGCTTGGCAGCAAACTCAGAAACGGCGGCAAGCTTGGCCTCTTCAAGACCGACCGGGATCAGCCGGATGAGGAGATCACGGACGACTTCATGGTGGATTCCCTGGTGATCGCCGGGACCGTCGACAAGGTCGTGGATGAAATCCTGGCCTTCCGTGAGGAGACCGGGGACTTCGGGACGTTGGTCTATGCGGGCCATGACTGGGTCGATGCCAAGCTCGGCAAACGTTCCATGGAGCTGATGACCACCGAGGTGATGCCGCGGGTCAACAAGGCGATCGGCGCCTGAGGGCAGGTCGTGCCGCGGCAATCGTCCGACCGATATCGCCCCGTGCTTTACCGCACGGGGTAGGCGGGTAATACTTTTCGAAACGGGCGCGTCATTGAATGCGCCGTCATAGAGTCGAGGGGGAAATGCCAGTGTCCAGCAATCTGGCCAATGAGCCGGCGCGCGTCGTCGAGATGTTCCGCAAGATGTTGCTGATCCGCGCCTTCGAGGAGGCAGCGGGCCAGGCATTCCATGACGGGCATGTGCGTGGCTCCGTGCATCAGTATATCGGTGAGGAATCCATCGCCGTCGGCATCTGTGCGAATTTGCGCGACGATGATTTTCTGACCAGCAACCATCGTGGCCATGGCCATTCCATCGCCAAGGGTGCGCATCCGCGCGCAATGATGCTCGAATTATTCGGCCGCGTGGGTGGCACCAGCAATGGCAAGGGCGGCTCGATGCACATCGCCGACTTCTCGGTCGGCATGCTCGGCGCGAACGGCGTGATCGCCGACGGGTGCACGATCTCGGTCGGCGCGGCCCAGGCGATCCGGCTCCTCAAGCAGGACCGTATCGTCGTGAACTTCATCGGCGATGGCGGCATCAACCGAGGGCCGTTCATGGAGGCCCTCAACTGGGCCAAGGTTTATGAGTTGCCGGTCCTGTTCGTGTGCGAGAACAACCAGATCGCGGCGTCGACGACCACACGGCTGGTCACCGCAGGTGAGGGGATCGCCAAGCGTGCCGAGAGCTTCGGCATCCCGGCGGCCACCATCGACGGCAATGATCTGTTCGAGGTCGACAGCACGACCGCGCGGGTGGTCGCGGAAATTCGCAATGGCAGTGGGCCGCAGCTGATCCAGGCGATGACTTATCGCTTGCGGGGACATTTTGCCCATGACCCTGCCGCGTACCGGGATCCCAGGGAACTTGAGGCGGCGCTGGGCCGCGAGCCGATGGTCCGTACCGAGGCATGGCTGCTGGAGAACGGCGTCGGCGCGGATGAAATCGCGGCGTTGAAGGCCGAAGTCGATGATGAAATTGCCGGCTATGTGGACGAGGCATTGAACGCGCCCTGGCCGGACGGCAGCCTCGCCTTTACCGACGTACAGGATGTCGGCGCACCAGAATATCCGGGAGAAGGCCGATGACCGAGATGACCTATGCGCAGGCCGCGCGTCTCGGCCTCCAGGAAGAAATGGCCCGTGATCCCTTGGTCTGGGCGCTCGGCGAAGACCTCGGTTTCGAGGGGGGCATGGCCGGCCAGTACAAGGGCCTGCAGGCCGAGTTCGGGGATGACCGGATCGTCGATACGCCGATATCGGAATCAACCATCATGGGTGCGGCGGTCGGTGCCGCGCTGGCAGGCACGCGGCCGATTGCCGAAATGCGTTTTTCGGATTTTGCCATGTGTGCGGTCTCCGAACTGGTCAACCAGGGCGCCAAGGCGCGTTACATGTTCGGCGGTCAGGGCCGGGTGCCGATGGTCGCGCGGATGCCGATCGGTATTCGGGGCGGCATCGCCGCCCAGCATTCCCAGTCACCGGAGGCCTGGTACGCCCACACCCCCGGGCTCGTGGTGGTCACTCCGGCGACACCGGCCGACAATCGGGGGCTGCTGAAGGCGTCAATCCGCTGTGATGATCCCGTCGTCTATATGGAGCATAAGGGCCTCTGGGGCATGGTTGGTGAGGTCGACGAGAACGATCAGGAACCCATTCCGCTGGGGGTCGCCGCGACCATACGTTCCGGCAGCGACATCACCATCGTGAGCTGGGCCGCTCAGGTGGGCGTAGCGGCCGAGGCTGCCGACGCGCTGGCGGCGGACGGAATCTCTGCGGATGTCATCGATCTGCGCACGCTATATCCGTGGGACCGTGACGCGGTGATGAATTCTGCGGCGCGCACCGGCAGGCTGCTTGTTGTGCATGAGGCTGTCAGGGTTGGCGGGTTCGGTGGCGAGATCGCGGCCGAGGTGGCCGAAACCTTGGGTGTGCCCGTCGCGCGCTTGGGCGGAGAACGAATTCCGATCCCGTTCTCGATCCCGCTTGAAGAGGCCTACAAGATCAAGGCCGACCGGATTGCCGCGCGTGTCAAACGGATGCTCGCCTAGCTTTTCGCAGCGGTCATCAGGTCGACAAAGTCCCGGCAGGTGATGCCGGAGGTGGCGCCAGCGCGCCGCGCAGTTTCATTCACCTGGGAAATGATCCCGTCTTCATAAGTCGACATGGCCTCGCCGATCCGCGCGCTTTCGCTCGATACGGTGGCTCCCGCAATGCCCCGCTTGTCGAGATCGGGCAGGCGGGTCGGGTTCTCCGATCCGGCATCGTTGAACACGGCCGCCAGCACATCGGGCCGATTGCCCCAGCTTGGCGCTTCCTTCAGGAGCGCGCCGTGGGATGCCGAAATGACGATAGCGCCAGCGTCGTCGGGGCCGACGAGGGATACGGAATCACAACCGATAATGCGCGGCATGCCGGCCGTATCGCGAATATAAAAGCGCGCTTCGTCGAGCGGCGGTGGCGCGCCGGTGCATCCCGGCGCCGCCCGCATCACATGGGCGCAATCCATGCTTGATTGTCCGGGTGCGCAGCCGGCGGCGCGCGCAGTTTCGTTGACATGGCTGATGCGACCGGTTGCCGCCATCGAGGCCCCGTCGCCGATTCTCGCGCTGCGGTGGTCGACGGTCGCCGCGGCGACGGTGTATTCATCGAGATAGGGCAGTGAATTGATGCCGGCGGCGTCTCGGCCGATCCCGGCATCGTGCAGAATGATGCCCCTGAGGCCTGCGCGTGCGCCAAGGTATCCGGCGTAAATCGCGCCATGTGACGCGGCGATGGCGACCTTGCCAGCTGAATCGGGTCCGAACTTGGTCGCGGAGTCCAAAACAAGAATTTCGGATTCGCCCATGTTCTCGCCCCTTAAGCCCCACCGACTGTCGGTAGTATCTTGTTGATGATGGTTAGCAAATTGTTACGTTTCGGATGTGAAACTACCCCAACAGGCCGAAAAATCCATATGTGCCGCGGATTTGCGTCGGTTTGGGGACGACACTATTAATCTCGTTCAGGTTGTAATATCTAGTTACATAAACACGTTAGTGCACATCCTTAAAACATTGTAAAATATACGTATGTCTACTGTTTTGGTGATCGATGATCGTGTGACCAACCGACACGTCCTCAGCCGTTTGGCGAGTCAGGCGGACGAGGACGCGGTGGTGCATACATTTGCCGACCCGCGCGATGCCATTGCCTGGGCGACGGAAAACACGCCTGATCTCGTCGTCACCGACTACAAGATGCCCGGCATGGATGGGGCCGAATTCACCCGGCAGTTCCGTGCACAACCGCTTTGTTACGATGTTCCGGTGATCGTGGTGACGATCTATGAGGATCGTACGTTCCGCTATCGTGCGCTGGATGCCGGCGCGACGGATTTTCTGATCAGCCCGGTCGATCATCAGGAATTCAAGGCGCGGGTCCGCAACCTGCTGCGCTTGCGCAATCAGCAGAAAATCATTCATCGCCGGACCCGTTCGCTGGAGCGCCGTCTGGCGAACGACAATCTGTTGCATGAAGAAAAATTGCGCGAGTCTCGGGAATTACTCCGCCAGGTGATCGATGGTGTGCCGGCACTTGTTTGTGCGACGGATGAATCCGGGAAGGTCCTGTTTGCGAATTCAGCCGCCGCGAACCGGCTCGGCATATCGTCGGCCGAAGCGGTCGGCATGGATCGCGCGGATGGCCTCGTGGCGGCCGATTCGAAACGGCACATGATGTTGGACAAGCGCCTCTACAGCGGGACGGATGAGGTCCTGACGTTCGAGGAAGAGCTCACCGCACCCGATGGGACAATCGGCACATACTTGACGGTTAAGTCCGCGCTGCGGGGTGCCGAAGACGATATTCAGGGCGTGGTAACGGTCGCGATCGACATCACCGACCGCAAAGAGGTGGAACGGGTCGCCCAGCGCCAGCGGAACCATCTCAGCGTCGTCATCGACAATATTCCTGACTGGATTTACGCGACCAGCGAGAACCACCAGATCACACTGGCCAATCTCGCATTTGCGCGGGCGTTCCACACCACGCCCGACGAGATGTTGGGCAAGACACTTTCCGACTTCGTGGAGAATGGCGATCAGGTCGAAGCGGACCGCCGCGCCAGCATCGATGTATTGCGGTCCGGCAAGCCGGAGCATCTCCCGGAAGTCTGCACCTCGGACGTCTTCGGTGAGCGGCAATGGCTGCAGACGGTGAAGCTCCCCTTCGTCAGTTCCACCGGCGACATCGAAGTCCTGAATGTCACGACAGAAGTCTCGGCGCATCGCAATGCGGCGGCGGTGTTGCGCGAAGCCAAAGAGCAGGCGGAAGCGGCCAACCGGAACAAGACGGAATTTCTCGCGAATCTGAGCCATGAGCTGCGCACACCGCTCAACCACATTATGGGCTTTGCTCAGGTCATGGCCGAAGAAAGCTACGGCCCGCTGGATGATCAACGCTACCGCGAATATGCCAATAATATTCATGAAAGCGGTAAACACCTGCTCGCGATCCTGAACGATATCCTCGATGTTTCCCGCCTCGAGACCGGCGTGTGGCAACTCGTCGAACGCGATGTCGATCTCAACCGTGTCGTCGATTCTGTCGCGCGAATGGTGCAGGACCGGACGACGCAGGCCGGGCTGACACTGGAGATTTCCTGCGATTCCGACCTGGCCGAGGTGGTGGCGGACGAGCGGATGGTCCGCCAGATGCTTCTCAACCTGCTGTCCAATGCCGCGAAGTTCACGCCCGCGGGCGGCACAATTTCGGTCCAAAGCCTGCGCAATGACGCGGGAGAATTCATCTTGCAAGTCCGCGATACGGGCGTCGGGATCGCCGAGGAGAATTTCGAGAAAATATTAATGCCGTTCGGTCAGGTCGAGAACGCACTGAGCCGGTCAACGGGTGGCACCGGGCTCGGGCTTTCTCTGGTCAAGTCGATGATCGAATTGCACGGCGGGGAAATCTGCATCGAAAGTGTTCCCGACCAGGGCTCCTGCTTCTCACTGGTGTTCCCGGCCGCGCGCGGCGTCGCCTCCCGGGCCGACGGCCAGGCCGCTGAATAGAACGAAACAGATCAGGTCGCGGTTCAAACCCATGACGGATGATTCCTTGAACGACGGGCAGGCGTCTGCCGACACCGGATCCCAGGCGAACAAACGGCTCGCACGCCGTTTTCGCCTGTCCGCGTTGATGGTCGCCTTCTCGACGGTCGTCACGGTCGGCGGGTATGCCAGCATCACACTGCCATCGATCGATGGCATCATCCCGCTATGGTCGGCCTATGCGCTTTTGGGCGCACTCGGTCTGGCGCCGATCTGGCTGGCCGCGCATGCGACCATGATTGGTCTGGACGGCGCGCGCGCGCGCCTCGCGGGCCGCGCGGACAGCGAGCACGAACAGATACTGCTCAGGGTCGCGCTGGTTGCGATTATCCTGATCTATCTGTTCACGCTGGAAGCGACCGTGCCCGACACGGGGAATATTGCGCTGTCGGCGGTCGCGATGTCGGCGGGCATGGTGATTTCATGGCTGTTTCTCATCGCTATCTGGCACCGGCCGGCATCGTCAATGCCCCGGCGCGTCCTGGCGAACATTGCCGATGTGAGTATTCTCTCCGCATTGCTCCATCTGAGCCCCCAGGTGATGGCGCCCTGGTATCTGATCTATCTGTGGGTCACGTTCGGCAACGGCTTTCGCTATGGCGAACGTTACCTGTTTGTCTCGGCCGGAATCAGCGCCGTGGGGTTTTCGGCCGTTATCGCCACGACGCCGTTCTGGTCGGACAATCTCCTTCTGTCCATTGGGCTTCTGGTCGCGCTCCTTGTCCTGCCGGCCTATGTCTCCACCCTGATCACAAAGCTTCGGTTGGCGATCGAGTTGGCCGAGGAAGCCAACCGGGCCAAGACTCGCTTCCTCGCGGCCATGAGCCACGAATTACGCACGCCGTTGAACGCCATTATCGGCACGGGTGATCTCCTCCGAGAGACCCCGCTGGATGCCGAACAATATGATATGGCGCGCACCATCAGGACGGCGGCCCGCAGCCTGCTGTCTCAGGTCAACGAGATCCTGGATTTCTCGAAGATTGAGGCGGGCCGTGTCGATATTGCGGACCGGACGTTCGACTTGTACGGCGCGGTGGCCGGGGTCGAAGCCATCATGCGGCCGCAGGCGATTGCGAAGAATATCCGACTGGATGTCACCGTCGCGCCGGCCATTACCCCCGACCTGATGGGGGACCCCGAGCATCTGCAGGAAGTGCTGGTGAACCTCGTGGCGAATGCCGTGAAGTTCACGGATGCGGGAAGTGTCGGCCTCCGGGTCAGCCCGGTCGAGACATCCGCAGACAGCCACCGCTTGCGCTTCGAGGTGGTCGATACCGGGATCGGCATTGAGCAGGATCAGGTGGCGTCGATCTTCGACAGTTTCACCCAGGCGGACAATACGATTACCCGCCGGTATGGCGGCACCGGGCTTGGCCTGACGATCTCGCGCCAGCTGGTTGAGCATATGGGTGGCGACATCCATGTCGATTCCGAATTGGGCGGCGGCAGCCGGTTCTGGTTCGATCTCGACTTGCGCCGTGCGCCGGTTGAGGAGGTCGAAGAAGTCACATTGTCGTTCGACCCCGATCAGGTATTTCTCCTGTCACCCGACATCGAGAAATATACCGGGCTCGATATCGCCATGATGCGCTGGGGCGTGCAGGTCGCGTCCATCGAATCCGCGGACGAGGCGGTGGCGCGACTGTTGAATGGCCTTTCTCGCGGTGCGCGTCGCCCTGTCATATTGCTGGATACAGGCTGGTCGGAGGCGGAATCGGCGATTGCAAAAATCCGCGCGGAGACCGGGGATCGCGAGCCCGTCCTGATCTATCTGACGAGCGCGGACGTGACCCGGTCCCGCGCCTTGCCCGCTCCGCTGGCGCGGCTGCGCACGCCGGTCGACGAATCCATGCTGTTCCGCAGCCTTCGTTTGGCCCAGACGATCGTCGGCTCTGCCGGCCATGTCGCGGCGGAAGAAGAGCGAAGCCTGCTGGAGCGCAAGGGGGCGATCCGCGATCTCTCGGTCCTGGTGGTCGAAGACAACATCGTCAACCGAAAGGTGATCAACAAGATCCTCACGCGCGCCTGATCCACCCCCATTGAATTGGTCCACCGTGTATTTTAGCGAACGGAGGATCAA
>JAQCFD010000074.1 GCA_027618305.1 Pseudomonadota bacterium | reverse complement strand
CATGTTGTCGATCGGCGGCAACCACACGATGCACGCCATCCGCCGCAACGTTGACCTGCAGATCCTGCTCTTCAACAACCAGATCTACGGCCTCACCAAGGGTCAGTACTCGCCCACGTCCAAGATCGGCACGAAGTCGCCCTCGACTCCGCTCGGCTCGATCGACAACCCGGTCTCGGCCGCGCAGTTCGCGCTCGGTGTCGGCGGTACGTTCATTGCCCGCTCATCCGACATCCTGCAGAAGCATCTGCCGGAAGTCCTCAAGCGCGCCTACAAGCACAAGGGTGCGTCGTTCGTCGAAATCTTCCAGAACTGCATCGTCTACAATGACGGCGCCTTCAAGCACTTCACCGAGAAGAGCGTCCAGGATGAGATGCAAATCCATGTCGAACATGGCGAGCCCCTGCTCTTCGGTAAGGACAAGGCGAAGGGCCTCGTCCTGAACAAGGAAGAGATGCGCCTCGAAGTCGTGACGCTCGGCGAGAACGGCGTCACCATCGATGACATCGCCGTGCATGACGAGACGAACCGCAGCCTGGCGACGATGCTGGCCCAGATGGACCCGCCGGCATATCCCGTCGCACTCGGCGTTCTCTACGCCGAGCCCGCACCCACCTATGAAGCATCGGTGCATGCCCAGATCGATCAGGCAACCAAGGCCGCCGACAAGGCAGACCTCAACAAGCTGCTGCGGCGCGGCCAGACCTGGACCGTCGAGTAAACACCTGCCACCCGTAACAAGTCCGCCCCATCGGTCGCGATCCTGCGACCGATGGGCGCGGCGGCTTGCTCCGGTCTCCATCACGTATCAGATTGCCCCTGCACCCAATGCGGGCAGCTGATGCGAGATCATGACCACTAGCAGCAACATCCAGTTTACCGCCTCCTCCCAGCACGCCAATGACCGTGCCATCGGCGTCTGGCTGATGGTTTGCGCCGGCATGGTTCTGGCCATGATCGTGATCGGCGGGATCACGCGCCTGACCGAATCCGGACTTTCGATCGTGTATTGGCGGCCCGTCACCGGATTTCTGCCGCCTCTCACGGACGCGGACTGGGCGCAGGCGTTCGATCTGTACCGGGCGACACCGCAGTATCTCGAAGTCAACGCCGGCATGACCCTGGCCGAGTTCCGCGCCATCTTCTGGTGGGAATATATCCACCGGCTCTGGGGCCGGCTCATCGGGCTCGTCTTCTTTCTGCCCTTCGTCTGGTTCCTGATCCGGGGCCGGGTCCGCATGACGCTGGTCCCGCGCCTGGTCCTGCTTTTCCTGCTCGGTGGTGCGCAGGGCGCGCTGGGCTGGTACATGGTGCGCAGTGGTTTGGTAGACATCCCCGCGGTCAGCCAGTACCGGCTGGCCGCGCATCTGTCCCTCGCCTTTGTGATTTATGCCGCCCTCGTCTGGACGGGCCTCTCGCTGATCTTCCCGAACCCGGCCGCCATCGCCGACCGGCTGGCTGTTCCGATCAGGCGTCTGGCCCTGTTGGCACTTGGACTGATCTCCTTAACAATCCTCTCAGGCGCATTCGTCGCCGGCACCGATGCGGGCCTGATCTTCAACAGCTTCCCGCTGATGGACGGGAGCATTCTGCCGCCGGGATATTTCGACCATGCGGCCGCCCCGTTCGAGGACCATGGGACAATCCAGTTCCATCACCGGGTGC
Organism: Pseudomonadota bacterium; assembly: GCA_027618305.1. Classification (GTDB taxonomy): domain Bacteria; phylum Pseudomonadota; class Alphaproteobacteria; order UBA6615; family UBA6615; genus UBA8079. The sequence continues at coordinate 10,847 of JAQCFD010000074.1, read as the reverse complement.
TGGCGCTCGCCAGCCTCGCTGCGGTTACCGCCCTTTGGTGGCGCAGCCGCTGGCTGGCGCTTGCGCCGCGGGCGCGCCGGGTCGACAACGGACTGATGGCCATGGCGGTGGCGCAGGTTCTGCTGGGTATCACAACGCTCCTCCTGGTAGTGCCCGTCCATCTGGCCGCGACCCACCAGGCCGGCGCCGTGCTGCTGTTCACGACGATCCTCTGGTTTACCCACGAATTGCGCGGCAGGCCCTAGGTTCGGGTTGATGTGTGCATCACGCACAATCTGAGCGCGTACCATGCGTGGTTTTTTCGCGCATTTTCTGGACTATCTCTCGCACGTCCGACTAGTATTTTCTCCACAGCCATGATGTGGGGACAATCTGGGGGAATTATGTTCAGCACAATTGCGAGTCATCACCGTACATTCCGTTCACTGGTTATGGCGACAATGGCAGTTTTCGTCCTCACCGCCTGCGTCCAGACTGCGCACAAAACGACCGGCACCCTGAAAGCCGGCACCGAGAATCGGCGGATCGTCCTGATGCCTGTCGATATAGAACTCAGCGTGCTCAACGCCGGCGGGGTTACCGAGCCCCGCGCGGACTGGACGAATTCCGGCCGCGAACATGTGCGTGCTGCGCTTTCGGCCCACACCTCCGAATTCGAGGCCGAGATCGTTGTTCCCGAGAACGGCGACATCCTTGACGATCTCGACAAGGATCAGCTGCAGATCGTCAAGCTGGCCAACGCCGTCGGCAGTTCGATCCTGGTGCACGAGTATGTTCCGATCTATGCGCTCCCGACAAAGAAGGACGGGTTCGACTGGACCGTCGGGCCGGACGCAAAGCTGCTGAAGGAAAAATACGACGCGGACTATGCGCTGTTCGTTTTCCTGCGTGACAGCTATGCCAGTTCCGGACGCGTCGCCGTTATCCTCATCGGCGCCATTTTCGGCGTGGGCCTGCAAGGCGGCATTCAAACGGGCACCGCCACACTGGTGGACCTGGAAACCGGGCAGGTCGTCTGGTTCAATCGTCTGGCCAGGGCCTCCGGCGACCTCCGAAACCCCGAGGCCGCCACGGAAACCATCAAGACGCTGCTGACCGACTTCCCGACATGATCCGAGCGCGGTCGTCAGTCGGCCTCGTCGCCTCGGCCCTGATCCTCGCCGCCTGCCAGACGGCGGGGCGGACGGCCTATGAAGCGCCGCTGCGGCAGGGCGAATTGCTCGATCCGCCGGCCGCCGCACAGCCGCAGCAGGCCGCAAGAACCGCCGAAGCCGATTTCGGCCTCATCGACGCCGACACGATCGCCCATGACGGGCGATATTTCCGGATTTCCGACCTCAACCCCGGCGAACGCCCGTCCGCCGAAACCCTGGAAGCGGGGCTTTGGCAGTCCATGGACCGGGTGGAGCAGCAAGCCCGCACCTCCGGCAACCGGGTCGACGATCCGGAGCTGAACGCCTACCTGACCGAAGTGGCCTGCCGCGTGGCCGGCCCGCACTGCAGCGATGTGCGCGTCTACGTGATGCGGGTGCCCGCCTTCAACGCCACGATGGCGCCAAACGGCATGATGCAGGTCTGGACCGGGCTGCTGTTGCGCACCCGTAACGAGGCGCAGCTTGCCGCCGTACTCGGCCATGAAGTCGGGCATTTCCTGCGCCAGCATTCCGCCCAGCGGATGAAAAGCGCCATCGAAGCAAGCAATTTTCTGGCCTTTTTCTCGGTGGCGACCGGCGGCTGGGGCGGGCTCGCCGGCATCTTCGCGCAAGGCCAGCTCCTGGCATTCAACCGGGACCATGAGCGCGAAGCAGACGGTTACGGTCTCCTGTTGATGAATCGCTCCGGCTACGACCCCCGCGAAGCATCTCTGACCTGGAAAAACCTGATCCGCGAGCGTGACGCCAACCCCGAGAAGGACGAGCGCGATCCCTTCCTGGCAACACACCCCGCGCCGGAAGAGCGCACGGAAGTGCTCGGCGAGCTGGGTATGGCTGTCGCATCGAAAATGCCCACCACCGAGAAGGGCCGTGACCGGTTTCTCGAGATCATGCTGCCGCGCCGCGCCGCCTGGCTGCGCGACGAACTCAACCTGCGCAGCTTCCACACATCGAACGAGCTGTTCGACATACTTCTGGAAGACGACCCGAACCCCGCCGAAATCCTGTTTTTCAAGGGTGAGCTTCATCGCCTGCGCAACGACGAGGACGATGCGCAGATGGCGCTGGATTTCTATGGCGAGGCGTTGAACGCGGCCGGGTCCGCGCCTTCGTATCTGCATCGTTCCAAGGGGCTGGTCCACAACCGGCGGGGCGATCACGCAGCCGCGAAAGAATCCTTCGAGGCCTATCTCGAAGCCAGTCCGAACGCATCGGACCGCCTCATCGTCGAAGACATGATCGAAAGATTGGCAACATCATGAGACCCATACGTACGATCGGCCTTGCCGTTACCGCCCTGCTGGTGCTGTCCGCCTGCCAGACATTCAACCTCGCCGAATCCGGCAAACCCGTCTCGTTGGCAAAATCATTCAGCATCACCCCGGCGCGGGACTGGAACCTGCACGAGAACGGCAAGATCCAGATCTGGACGATCGACGGACCGATCCTGCAACGGATGCGGGTCTTCAATGGCATTGAAGACGGAAAACCCCTGGTTGAAGCCCTGTCGGCCGATCAGGACAAGAAACCGCCGGTGTTCGAAACCAGCATGACGCCCATCGAGATACGGGATTTGTTCGTGGCGACGATTGCGCGGGTCAATCAGTTCAATCTCAAGACCGGCGACCTGCGTCCGGATTCCGTGGCCGGCGAAAGCGCAGTCCGGTTCGAATACGCCTACACGGACAAGAACGGTGTCGACAAACGCGGTTTCGTGCTCGCAACGACCCGCGACGACCGCCTCTACCTGTTCGATTACGAAGCAGTCTCGCTCTATTATTATGACCGCTATCTAGACGATGCGGAGCAGCTGCTCAAATCCCTGCGCGCCTCTGCGGCCTGAATTCGAGCAGCCTGAACCGCAACCTGCACCGTCCGTCGAGTGTTTCCCTAGCCCCCGATCGTGCCGCCGTCATCCTTCGTGATCGCCACAACCGACGGACGCGGCGGCAGCTTCGGGTCGAAATCGGGCCAGCGCGTCGCCGGATTCTCAAAGGTCGAGTTCTTGCCGAACGGTGGCCAGGCCTTCGCGCCATCCACCGCAACATGCTGCACGGCCACGAAGAGTGTTCTGTCGTCCGGCGTGAATTGCGGGCCGCACATCTCGGCCCCCACGGGAACCCGGAAGAACATGCGCCCGCTGCCGCGCGCGGGACCTTCCGTCTCCATCGCCCAGATCCCGTCCGCCGTACCGGTCTTCGGCCAGTTCGAACCCTGATCGGTGGAAACCCACAGCCGCCCCTGCCCATCGATCGCACAATTGTCGGGCGATCCGAACCAGCCGTTGGATGACGTCTCCGGACCCCATTTCGACGCCGGGTCGGAAGGGTCACCGGCCAGCACCAGGATGTCCCATTTGTAGGTCAGCGCGCCGTGATCCCCGTCCGGCGGGCTCAGCTCGACGATATGGCCGAAGGTGTTGGGCCCGCGCGGGTTGGACGCATCCGCGTCACCCGCCTTGCGTTTCGAGTTGTTGGTCAGCATGACGTAGACCTTGCCCGTCACCGGATTCGGGTTGACGTCTTCGGGCCGGTCCATCGGGGTCGCCTCCAGGAGATCGGCCGCGCGGCGAGTCTCGATCAACACATCGGCCTGGCTGTGGAAGCCGTTGGCCGGCGTCAATGGGCCCGCACCAAACACCAGCGGCAGCCAGGCCAGGCCGCCATCTGCATCGAACCGCGCCACAAACAACGTGCCGCTGTCGAGCAGATCGCGATTGGCCGCCCGGTTGTTCGGGTCGTAGCGGCCGCTGGTCACGAATTTGTACAGATAGTCGAACCGCTGATCGTCACCCTGATAGACCACGAGGCGGCCGTCCTTGTTGATGATTGTCTCCGCGCCTTCATGCTTGAAGCGTCCCATCGCGGTGCGCTTCACCGGGATCGACGTGGGATTGTAGGGATCGACCTCGACCACCCAGCCGAACCGGTTGCCCTCATTCGGCTCCTTGGTCACGTCGAAGCGGTCGTAGTATTTGCCCCAGGCATACCAGTTGCCCGGCAGGCCGTAGCGCTTGTAGTTGCGCGCCTCGGGGTGATCGTCCGACAGCTCTCCCCAGAAGTAGCCGTTGAAGTTCTCCTCGGCCATCAGATAGGTGCCCCAGGGGGTCATGCCCCCGGCGCAATTGTTGATCGTCCCACGCACACGTGTGCCGGTCTGGTCCGCGTTGGTCTTCAGGCGGTCATGCCCCGCCGCGGGGCCTGACAGGCGCATCGGCGTATCGGCCGTGATCCGCCGGTTGAGCGACCGGTCCGAAGCCAGCCGCCACTTGCCGGCGACCTTCTCCACCTGGACGACAGACCCGCCATGGGCCGCGATCTCGATGTCCACCAGGCCCCGGGTCATCTGCGGGAACCCGTCCTTGTCCTGCCGGCCGATGCCCGGGAACATCACCTCTTCGTTGGTGTACTCGTGGTTGACGCAGAGCAGCGCGCGGTCGGGATTGTCGGCGCCGAACGGCAACGAGGCGTAGCCGACATAATCATTGTTATAGCCGAACTGGCCGTCCTGGGCGGCCGCACTTTGATTCTCGGGGTCGAATGGCGCCGCACCGGCCAGAACAGGGTCGCCCCAGCGGATCAGAACATCGGCGCTGTAGCCGGGGGCGACATGATGCGTGTCATCGACCCCATGCGCGATTTCGTCGAAGGCAAAGGGCTTTGCGGCGGCATGCGCCGCGCGCGAGACCAGCGTGGCCATCGGGGTGGCGATGGCGGTAATCGCGGCCACGGCGGTCATGCCCTTCAGAACGCTCCGGCGTCCCAGATAGCGTGTGTGCACCACGTTTCCGAAGGTCTGGGCGTCGGTCGGGTTCGCCGGACTATCCTCGGACGCCGCGAAGGCGTCGGCGCGTGTTGCGAATTCGGTTGGTTGGTCGTTCATCTGTTCCGCTCCAATACAAATAATTTATCAAATAGCTTGGGCGCATGCTTAGTCAGCACGGGCTAAATTCGCATGACGGCGTGGTGACATTTCGATGAAAACAGGCCCGGAAAAAGCCGGGTGGCGGCCCGTCCGGACGCAAAAAAACGGCAGGACAGAAACCTGCCCTGCCGGAAAATCCGGTCGCCGCGTGTCGGGGTGCCCTGCGACCGGGGAGGTGGACGTGTCTGACCTCATCGCACGGCGCGGACCGCATCAATGAAGCGGGATGGTTTTAGGCGCGTTGTGTTGCGGACCCGTGTCTCGAACATGACCGGGCAGTAACAATCCACCGCCCGTCCGGGGCAAGCCGGTCTGCTGCGGTTCAGCCGGCGCGGTCGCGAACCGCCTTGTAGGCCGCAAGCGCACGATTGCGCGCAACGCCGTGGTGGACCATGGGCGCCGGATAGGTCTCACCCAGAATTACCCCCGCAGACGCCAACACCCCGTCCGGCGCTGCCCAGGGTTTGTGAATCCATTTGTCCGGCACATCGGCGAGTTCCGGCACCCAGCGGCGCACATACTCACCCGCCGGGTCGAATTTCTCCCCCTGGGTCACCGGGTTGAAGATCCGGAAGAACGGCGAGGCGTCCGCACCCGATCCCGCAACCCACTGCCAGTTGCCCGCGTTGTTGGCCAGGTCGGCATCGACCAGCGTGTCCCAGAACCAGGCCTCTCCGTCGCGCCAGTCGACCATCAGGTCCTTGATCAGGAAGGAGCTCGCGACCATCCGAACTCGATTGTGCATCCAGCCCTCTGCGAGAAGCTCGCGCATGCCCGCATCGACGAGCGGATAGCCGGTCCGGCCCTGCTGCCAGGCCGCCAACCCCGCCGGGTCGTCGCGCCAGGGAAACCCGTCGAACTGTTCGCGCCAGTTCGCGGTCGCGATTCGGGGGAAATGAAACAGCAGATGATGATTGAAGTCCCGCCAGGCGAGTTCCCGCAGCAATGCCTCCGCGCCTTTGGCCACGGCGGCATCCGCATCCAGACAGGGCGCTGCGGCACGCCAAATCTGGTGGGGGCTGATCTCTCCCCAGTGCAGGTACGGCGACAACCGGGAAGTTCCCGCCCGGTCGGGCCGGTCCCGGTCCTGCGGGTAGTCCGCAACGGCCTCTTCGAGAAACTCCGCAATACGGGCCTGCGCCGCGCGTTCGTTCACGTGCCAACTCTCGCGCAGTCCCCCGGCCCAGTCAGGCTTTGTCGGCAAAAGGGCCCAGTCCGACAAGGCATCGCTGGGAAATTCCGTGGCGGCCAGCATGACATCGGGCGCATCGAAGACGGCTGGCGGTCGGTACAGCTCGCGCAACCGTCTCCAATAGGGTGTGAATACCTTGTAGGGCCTGCCCTGCCCGGTCTCGATGTTCCACGGCTCGACCAGTAGCGACCCGTTGAAGCTCTCCGCCCCGACCCCCGCATCTCTGAGCATCGCCTTGACTACCGTGTCCCGGGCGATCGCGCCGGGCTCGTAGCAACGGTTCCAGACCACCTGTCCGGCAGCCGTCTCTGCGATCAGCCTCTCAAGCACCTCCAAGGCCGCCCCGCGACGCAGCACCAGCTGCAGCCCATGATCGCGCAGATCGCGCGCCAATGCCTCCAGGCCGTGATGCAACCACCAGCGGGACGCGCCGCCATGCGCACGGATATTCGGAGTCACCTCGTCCAGGATGCACAACGGCAGAATCGGTCGCCCGGATGCGGCCGCGGCTGCGAGCCCCGGATTGTCGGCGATACGCAGGTCCTGGCGGAACCAGACGATGACGGGGCTTTCACAAGACATGGATCGACACATGCAAGAGGAAGTGACGAACTTGGTACGTCACGCCGCGCGTTTTGGATCGGGGATGAGCTGATCGTGGCGGAACGCAAACAAACCAGCCTTGCCGATCAGGTGCACCTGGAATCGACTCGACAGCAGGTCCGCGATCGCCGGCTCGCGGACATTTAACCCGCCCGCATAGGCGCCGAAAGCCGGCAGGATCAACCGGCGCCCGTCGGTGGCGAAGCAACGCCCCGATATGCGCCGCCCGCGCACCCGCACCACCGCCTTGGGATGGTAATGCCCGAAGATTTCGCCGACCGGAATGCCGTCATCCGGATTGCCGTCCGCATCATGGCGCAGAACCAGATCATCAATCTTGAACTCACGCACCGCCTCACCGCCCAACGCCGCCGGTGGTTCGGGGTCGTGATTGCCGGCGATCCAGATCCAGTCCTGCGCGCCGACGAGCCGCGCCAGGCGTTGCCGGTCCGTCTCGGCCATCCGCGCCTCTCCGGCCAGATCATGCACCGTGTCACCCAGACAGATCACCCGCCTCGGCTTGACCCGGGCGCAGACCCGCTCCAGCCGGCGCAAAGTGTCGGCAGTGTCGTAGGGCGGCAACAGTCCCTGCCCGCGCGCGGCGTACGCCGATCCCTTCTCGAAATGAAGATCGGCCACCAGAAGATCACCGCCATGAGGCAGCCACGCCGCGCCCGAATGGTCGAGGACGATTTGCTGCCCGCCGAAGTCCATGGCGGCGGTCGTGCGTGTAATCCGTGTCACAGGCGGCATTCGTATTTGGGTCACTACACAGAGTGGTGTGGGCAGCGGTTCTCTAAGAGCATGCTAAAGTGAGCACGCGACCACGACATTCATTTGCAAGGGCAGTAAAGCATGCGTTGGAATATGATTCGGGCACAGTCACGATGGCGCACGCCGATTTGCGCGGCTTTCATCGCCACGGCCGCCGTCCTGCACACGCCAACGGCCAACGCCGATACGGAACATTTCTTCGTCGCGCTCGACGGCACGTGGCGGGCCTCTGACATCGTCTGGTCCGAGATCGATTCCCAATGGCTCGTCGCAGCGACGATTGAAATCGCGCAACCCGCGGATATCGGACTGACGGCGTTGCAGATGTTCTCGGCGTTCTGCTCGGAAATTGTCCGCGCGCGACCCGCCGCACCAAATGCCGCAATCGACGCGGAAAAAATATTCCGCGTGGACATCAATATTCTCACCCCGAACGGTCGGTCCATCACCTCGGCCCCCGCGCCCATTTCCGTCGCAAAAGGCAAGTGCCAGGTCGGAAGCGGAGAGCAGACTTTTCTGCCCACCTATCCCGGAAAACTTCAGGGCTGGAACCTGGCGAACGGCAACGTCCGCCAAAACGGCGAAACCTACCGCCGGATTATCCTTTTCGAACCCTCTCAAGGATCGCGACTTAAAGTCGCCGACTTTGATATGGCGCTGGCCTGCACAGCGACACTGAACGACCCCACCGTCCAAACGCTCCAGAACACCCTCGAGCAACGGCTCCAGAACATCACGTTGGAACCAAACATCGTGGTGATTTATGCCAAGGAGAGCGGCGCACAGGGTGTGTTTGCCCAAGCGGCCTTTGATACGTCCGACGGCACCTGCGTCGAACTGAAATAGTCCGGGCGCCGGCAGGTTCCAACGGCTAAGCGGCATCGAAGCCCATCTCTCGTGTGCCCGGATTGTCCATCGCCTCACAGATGAGATCCTCGGCCTGCTCGCCGAGCAGCTCGTCGATGGCCGCGCCGTAGACGCTCTCGCGGCCGATCTCCAGCAGGATCGGCACGGCCAGCGGCGAGACCCGGTCGAGATGGCGGTGGGTAATGCGCCCGCGCACCCGGGCCAGCATGTCCGACAGGCGGCGCACATCGGTCAGCCCTGCGCCAGCATCGGCGCGGGTCGCGCGCAGCAGGATGTGGTTGGGCTCGTGGGAGCGCAGCACGTCGTAGATCAGGTCCGAATTGAAGGTGACCTGGCGGCGGGTCTTCTCCTCGCCGGGATGACGGCGCTGGATCAGGCCGGCGATCACCGCGACGTTGCGGAAGGTGCGCTTGAGCATCGAGGATTCCGCCATCCACGCCTCGAGATCGTCGCCCAGCATGTCCTCGTCGAACAGGGCGTCGAGATCGGCAGCCTCACAGGACTTCGTGCTCCAAACGCCGATCACATAGTCTGTCGCCACGAACCCCAGCGGCCCGAGCCCGGCGCGCTCCATACGCCGTGTCAGAAGCATGCCCAGGGTCTGGTGGGCGTTGCGGCCCTCGAAGCAATAAGCGACGAGGTAATGCTTGTTCGCGCGGGGAAAGGTCTCGATCAGCAACCCGTCACGCGAGGGAAGCACCGAGCGCCAGCGCTGCACGTCGAGCCAGTTCGAGACCTGTTTCGGCAATGCCGCCCAGCTCTTCGGGTCCGATAAAATCACCCTCACCCGGTCGGCGAGATGGGTCGACAGGGGAAACCGGCCGCCCACATAGGCCGGTACCGCCGGCGCATCTCCTTTGCCCGGGCGCGTGATCACGCTGGTCTCACGCACCTCGACGAATTCCAACAACCGTCCGGCAAACACGAACGTGTCGCCGGCGGTCATGTAGTTGATGAAATTCTCCTCGACCTCGCCCAGCACCCGGCCGCGGCCGAGCCGCACCTTGAGGGTCGGCGCCTCGACGATGGTGCCCACATTCATCCGGTAGTCGCGCATCGCTGCCTTATTCGCGATTTCGTACGTCCCGTTGGATGTCCGGAACAGTCGCTGGAATTTCTCATAGCCGCCCAGCGCGTAGCCGCCCGTGGCGACGAATTCGAACACATCGTCGAAATCCTCGCGTGACAGATCAAAATACGGCCCCGCCGTGCGCACCTGCTGGAACAACGCTTCGCGATCGACCGGCCCGGCGCAGGCCGTGCCCAGAATGTGTTGGGCCAGCACATCGAGCCCGCCGGGCCGCGCGGGAAGACCGTCCAGGGTGTGGGCGTGCACGGCGTCCACCGCCGCGCGACATTCGAGCACTTCAAAACGATTTGCCGGCACCAGGACCGCGCGGCTCGCGCTATCCAAGCGATGATTCGAGCGCCCGACCCGCTGCAGCAGCCGTGTGGAGCCCTTCGGCGCACCCACCTGGATCACCAGGTCGACGGCAGCCCAGTCCACCCCGAGATCGAGCGAAGACGTTGCCACGACAGCATCCAGGTCCCCGCGCGCCATTGCGGCCTCGACCTTGCGGCGCTGCTCGGGCGCGAGGCTGCCGTGATGTAACGCGATCCGGAGATCATCCTCGTTCATACGCCAGAGCTCCTGGAAGATGATCTCGGCCTGGGCGCGGGTATTCACGAACACGATCGTGGTGCCCGCGTCACGCAATAGCTCATAAATCTCGGGGATGGCATGGGTGCCCATATGGCCCGACCAGGGCATCTCTACAGCCGTTTCCAGCACGTCGATGCGCGGCTCCGCCCCGCTTTCCCCCATCACCAGGGACACGTCGGCGGCATCGCGGGTGGGCGACAGCCAGCGCCGCAGCCGGTCCGGCTCGGCCACCGTGGCGCTCAGGCCGACCCGCCGTGCGTCGTGCGCTAGCCCCGCCAGCCGGGACAGGCCAAGCGACAGCAGATCACCGCGCTTGTTGTCTTCCAGCGCGTGCAGTTCATCGACGATCACGCAGCGCAGTTGCCCGAAGATCGCCGGCGCGTCCTCATAGGACAGCAACAACGCCAGACTCTCCGGCGTGGTCATCAGCATCTGGGGCGGCGTGCGCCGTTGGCGTTGGCGCTTCGACTGGGGGGTGTCACCGGTGCGGGTCTCGGCGCGGATCGGCAAGTTCATCTCGGCGATGGGAATCTCGAGATTGCGGTGAATATCCACCGCAAGTGCCTTCAGCGGCGAGATATACAGCGTGTGCAGGCCTTCAGGCGGTGGATCGGCTGTTGTCAGCTCCACAAGGCTCGGCAGAAACCCTGCGAGCGTCTTGCCGCCCCCC